>JAVEEG010000069.1 GCA_030840585.1 Frankiaceae bacterium
TAACGACTAGGGTCGTGGTCATGGAGGTCCGGATCGGCGTCAAGGGCGCCCCGCGGGAGCTGGCCATCGACTCGTCGCAGACCGCGGACGAGATCCAGGCGCTGATCGAGAGCGCGCTCAAGGGCGACGCCGCGACGTTCGCGCTGACCGACGACAAGGGTCACCGCATCGTCATCGCGGCCGACAAGCTCGCCTACGTAGAGATCGCCGAGTCCGAAGGACGCCGCGTCGGCTTCGGCACTCTTTAGCGGCGCACCGAAGCCCGCGCTCGCGGCGCTCGGTGCGGCCTTGCGAGCACGCCCCTCGGCACGATCGAGCTATGAGGGATCGGCCAAACGCGGCCCTGCTGTGCCGCGCCGAGGCGATGAGCGGCTGCACTCGACACCGTGCGCAAACAGTGGCCGGTCCTGCGTGCCAAGTCGGGCATTTGCGCACGGTGTCATGGCGCTGGCCGCGTGATCATTGCGTTCGCAGCAGACTTTGGCGTGATCATGGCGTTCGCAACCGCACAACGCCATGATCACGAACCTGACGCCGCGGTCAGGCCACTTGATCTTGGACGCCACGGCCTAGGCCGTCAGGCCGAGCGCGGCCATGCGTTCGGTGTGCCGCTGGGTGAGCCGCGCGAGTAGCTGACCGACCGCGGCAAGATCGACACTGCCGCCCACCAGCAGCCGGGCGAGCGCGTCCCGGTCGACCGCGATGCGCTGAGCCTGCACCAGCGCCTCCCCCACCAACCGGCGGGCCCAGAGCGCAAGCCGGCCGGCGATCGCACCGTCCGCGGCGATCGCCAACCGGACGTGATCGACGGCGAACCGGGCATGGCCGGTGTCCGCGAGCACGTCGAGCACGAGTGCGCGGGCATCGTCGTCGACGTACTCCGCCACCTCGCGGTAGAAGTCGGCGGCGAAGCCGTCGCCGACGTACGCCTTCACCAGGCTCTCCAGCCAGTCGGCCGGGGCGGTCGAGTCGTGGAACGCGTCCAGCGGCCCGACGAACGGCGCCATCGCCGTACCCGCCTCGACGCCCATCGCGTTGAGGTGGTCGCGCACCGTCCGGAAGTGGCCGAACTCGGCGACCGCCATCGCGGCGAGGGCGGCCTTGTCCTCCAATGTCGGCGCGTGCCGGGCGTCCACGGCGAGCCGCTCGAACGCGGTCAGTTCGCCGTACGCGAGCACGCCGAGCAGGTCGATGACGGCCTGCCGCCGCTCCTCGTCGGACATCGGGTCGGTCCACTCGGCCACCGGCCGACCCTACTCAACGGGGGTCGCGGGCTACGCTTGGTCGACCGCAGCACGCACTGACGCGGAGACCGACGCCGCTGGACCCCCGACCACTCGGGCGCGGACCAGCAGTTTTCACCACAGAGGTCTCTGCACGACGTAACGGAGACCTGTACGTGAAAACCTTCGCCGACCTCGGCGTGGCCGACGACATCGTCGCGGCCCTGGCCGCTCGCCAGATCATCAATCCGTTCCCGATCCAGACCCTCGCGATCCCGCTCGCGCTCAAGGATCACGACCTCATCGGCCAGGCCCGCACCGGCACCGGCAAGACGATGGGGTTCACCGTCCCGATGCTGCAGAAGATCGACTGCCCCGGCGACGGCCGGCCGCAGGCACTCGTCGTCGTACCGACCCGCGAACTCGCGGTGCAGGTCACCAACGACGTCGCGATGGCGGGAGCGAATCGCGAGGTACGGGTGCTGACGGTGTACGGCGGTCGCGCGTACGAGCCGCAGCTGGAGGCGCTCAAACGCGGCGTCGACATCGTCGTCGGCACCCCCGGCCGGTTGCTCGACCTCGCCGGGCAGCGGGCCGTCGACCTCTCCCAGATCAAGGTGCTCGTCCTCGACGAGGCCGACAAGATGCTCGATCTCGGGTTCCTGCCTGACGTCGAGCGCATCGTCGCGCTGGTGCCGGCGAAGCGGCAGACCATGTTGTTCTCCGCGACGATGCCGGGTCCGGTCATCGCGCTGTCCCGGCGTTACCTGTCCCACCCGACGCACGTCCGCGCGGAATCGGCGGACGAGAGCGCGACGGTGCCGACGACGTCGCAGTTCGTGTTCCGGACCCATCAGATGGACAAGCCCGAGGTGCTCGCCCGCGTCCTGCAGGCCGACGGCCGGGGGCTGGTCATGGTGTTCACCCGCTACAAGCGAGCCGCCGACCGGATCGCCGCCGACCTCGAGGAGCGCGGGTTCGCCGCGGCCGCCGTCCACGGCGACCTTGGCCAGGGTGCGCGCGAGCAGGCGCTGCGCGCGTTCCGCAACGGGAAGATCGACGTGCTCGTCGCCACCGACGTCGCCGCGCGCGGCATCGACATCGGCGGCGTAACCCACGTCGTCAACTACGAGTGCCCGGAGAACGAAGACGCCTACCTGCACCGGATCGGCCGCACCGGCCGGGCGGGAGAGACCGGTACCGCGATCACGCTCGTCGACTGGGAAGACGGCTACCGCTGGGGCATGATCAACAAGGCGCTCGACCTACCGTTCACCGAGCCGGAAGAGACCTACTCGACCTCGGAGCACCTCTACATCGAGCTCGAGATCCCCCGTGAGGCGACCGGCCGGCTGCCGAAGGCGCAGCAGAGCCGGGAAGGCCTCGACGCGGAGCAGATCGAGGACCTCGGCGAGACCGGGCGGCGCCGCCCGCCGGCCGAGCGCGGCGCAAAGTCCGGCGCGAAGTCAGGCGGGAAGTCAGTCGGCGAACGCAAGCCGCGGACCCGGTCCCGTTCCGAAGCCCCGGCTACCGCGAAGGCCGAAACCGGGGATGCGCCCGCCCGCCGGAGCCGGCAGCGGCGCCGAACCCGCCGCGGCGCACCTGTCGACGGCGCCGGATCAAGCTCACCGACCGCGGAATAACCGCCGCCGGAGTCAAGAGCGGGATCGGAAGCACCGATCTTGACCGAATGACATTGCGTTCGCTCAGTGGACGGCCGTACGCCGAAGAGGTCGCGGACGTCGTCGCGTGGTTGCGTGACCTCGACGGCTGCCCGAGCATCGACGACGCGATGCGGGCCGCCTGCCGGTCGGCGAGCCACCCCGACGACCCGGGCACCTGGTTCTACGTCGAGGCCGACGCGGCCGAAGGGGTCGCCCGGCTGCGCTGCCTGAGCTGCGGCGGCGTGCACCCGGTGCTCGACTCGGCCGACCGCTGGACCTACCCCGGCGCGTGGAGTTGCCGCAACTGCCGGCAGGCGATCGCCGAGGTGGTGTTCGGCCTGCACGAGGAAGCCAGCGCGGTCACCTGGGCAGCGATGGCGGTGCGCTGCGTCGACTGCGGAGCGATCGACGGCGTGGCGGATTTCGTCGTACCGTCACTGTTCGCTGCGGACTTCGTCCCCGGCGCGGACTAACTCTCGACGTCAGATTCGGACGGTTACCCGGGTCCACGCGCCGCGGCCGCAGGCCGGGCAGCGCAGCCAGGATCCGTGCTGGCGCCGGACCAACCCCACGTTGGACTCGCGGTCGCCATGCCCCACCACAACGGACAGGTGGAACGCCGGGAAGGCGGCCCGCAGCGCCGCCGCCGGCGTGAGGCGGGTCGTCTCGCCGCAGCGCGAGCACTCGATAGTGATCCCGGCACCGGCCGGCCGCTCGTGCTCGATCGAGGAGAACAGCGCTCGCTTGCCCTCGGCGTCCACGGGGATCCCGGTGGCGACCGGGGCCGACTCGGCCTCGGGTTGGCGCGGGCGGAGCCGGTCGAATTCGCCGCTGCTCATCGAGCCAGCGCCGGATCGGTCAGGTCGATGACGCGGACCGGCTCGGGCACCTCGGCCGGCAGTCCGGCCAAGGCGCGGGCCAGCGCGCGGTAGGCCTGCGCCCCGGGAGTACGGCCGGCCGTGCTGAGGATCGACCGGCCGGCGGCCGGCGCCTCGGCGAACCGCACCGATTTCGCGATCGGCGGCTCCAGCACTGCCAGCCCGTACCGGCTGCTCACGTCGGCCAGCACCGCGCGGGCGTGTGCCGTACGGGAGTCGAACAGCGTCGGCAGTACGCCGAGAACCGCCAGGTCGCGGTTGGTCAGCCGCTGCACGTCGTGCACCGTGTCGAGCAACTGGCCGACGCCGCGGTGCGAGAGCGTCTCGCACTGCAACGGCACCAGTACCTCGTCGGCGGCGGTCAGCGCGTTGATCGTGAGGACGCCGAGCGACGGCGGGCAGTCGAGTAGCACGACGTCGTAGTCGGCTCGCAGGTCTTCGAGCGCGGCCCGCAGGGTGAACTCCCGCCCGGTCCGGGTGAGCAGCATCGCTTCGCAGCCGGCGAGTTCGATCGTCGCCGGCAGCAGGTCGATGCCGTCCGCCGTCCGGACGACGGCCATGCCTGCGGAGACGCGACCGAGCAGGACATCGTGCGCCGAGATCTCGACCGTTTCCGGGTCGAGGCCGAGCGAGAACGTCAGGCAGGCCTGCGGATCGAGGTCGACGACCAGGACCCGGCGGCCGAGTTCGGCCAGGGCGGCGGCCACGGAGGCGACGGTCGTGGTCTTGGCGACGCCGCCCTTCTGGTTGGCGACGGCGATGACGCGGCAGCTGTTCACGAGGTCAGGAGGTCCATTCGGCTCGTGTAACGGGCGTCTGGCGGGTCGATGCTACCCGGCGTGGCCAGGGCAGGATCCCGGTTCGCATCGGCGAAATCCCTAGGCATGCGCCGCACTCCGTTCGCCGTGCCCGTGGTCATCGGCCTGGTCGCCAGCGTTCTCGCAGGTCAGGGCAGTGGCGCCGCCACGGCACCGCTCGCACTCGGCGCGATCGTGCGGGTGACAACGCCCGGTACGTCCCTCTGCCCGGCCGAAGGCGAGCCGGAGACAGCGGTCACGGCCAAGGGCATCTGGGTCGCGTACAACGACGACCACCAGTGCCCGCTGACGCCGACGTTCGACCGGATCGAAGAGGTGCAACTCATCCCGCCGCAGGGCAAGCCGGTCTTCATCCCGCTGACCGCGCGCTCCGGCGAGATCATCTCCGGCGACCCGGACCTCGCGCCGGCCGGCGACGGCGGCGTGTACCTCGCGTCGCTGTGGGGCGAGACGAATGGCGCCTTTGATCTGCGCATCCTGCGCATCTCGCCGTCGCTCAAGGTGACCGAATTGCCGACGCCGTCGCTGCACGGCGCGAACGCCTCCGACGACAAGGAGTTCATCGCGGTCGACCAGACGCCGGGTAGCCGGTGGCGCGGTCACCTCTACATCGCCTGGGTCGACGTGGTCACCGGCGACACGATGTTCCGCGCGTGGAACGGCAAGACGTGGGCCGACCCGGTCACGATCGGCAAGGACCCGCTGCCCGGCGACCCTGATGTCACGGTCGGCCCGCACGGGACGGTCGCGGTGGCGTTCACCGGCAGCGAGGGCGCGATCGTCCGGCTTTCGCACGACGGCGGCAAGACGTTCGGCTCGCGGATCGTCGCGCTGTCCGGCGCGGCCCCCGGCCGGACCGATGCGAGCTGCCCGTTGCGGCCGACGGTGGGTGTCCGGCAGCGGGCGATGATGGGCCCGCGGGTGGCCTTCGACCGGGCCGGCGACCTGCACCTCGTCGCCGCGATCGGCGAGTTCACCGCTGGCTTCACCACCGACGCGCCGACCGCCGCGCTGTTGCCGACGTCACCCGCCGTGGTCCAGCACGCGGTCATCCACGGCACGTCGGTCGCACACCGCGAGGCGATCACCGCGCCGTCGACCGACGAGCAGTGGGCCGCCGCGCTGGCGCCGCTCCCTCGCGGTGGCGTCGCGGTCTCGTGGCTGCAGACGAACGGCACGGGCTACGCGACGTACGACGCGTGGATCGCGGTGCAGCGACCGGGGTCGCGCGCGTTCACCGCGCCGCAGAAGCTGTCGACGGCGTCGTCGAACTTCCCGGCGGCGACCGAGGCGGCCGGCAACAGCAACTGCTACGGCATCGGCGACTACATCGGGATGGCGACGACGAAGGACGGGGTCGAGACCGTCTGGCCGACGACCGACACCGACACCCCTGGCGTGGACAGCGACGTACTCGTCCGCACCGCCGTCGCCCACTGAGGGTGACGCCTTCCCTTCGGGGTCGGCGCGCGGATTGTGCTGTGCGACGCTGGATCGTGTGACGGGTGACCCGGGCGATAGCGGGCTGTTCGGGCCGGACAGCCTGACCTGGCGGGTACACGCCGACCCGGTGTTGTGGGTCGCGGGACTGCGCGCGCTGTTACTGCAGGCGGTGCACCCGGCCGCGATGGCCGGTGTGCTGCAACACTCCGACTTCCGCGCCGACCCGTGGGGTCGGTTACGTCGTACGGCGGACTACGTCGGGGTCGTGTCGTTCGGATCGAGCGCCGAGGTCGAGTCGATCGGCCGCCGGGTGCGCGCGCTGCACGGCACGGTCAGCGGCCGGGACGAGATCACCGGCGTCACCTACCGCGCCGCCGACCCGGTGTTACTGCGCTGGGTGCACTGCTGCGAGGTCGAGTCGTTCCTCACCACCTATCAGCGGGCCGGCGGGGGTCTGTCGCCGGCCGAGGTCGATCGCTACTACGCCGAGCAGACCCGGGCGGCCGCGGTCGTCGGGCTGGACCCGGCCGAGGTGCCCGCGTCCGCGGCCGAGATCGCGGCGTACTTCGACCGGATGCGCCCCGAGCTGGCCGTCGACGACCGGGCCCGCCGGGTCGCGGGCTACGTGCTGCGCCCGCCGATGCCGCGCTGGGTCGCACTCGCGACACCGGCGCGCCCGGCGTGGGCCGGCGTCGCCGGACTGGCCGCCGCACTGCTGCCGCGATGGGCCCGCCGGCTCTACCGGCTGCCCGCTCTGCCGACCACCGATGCGTCGGCGACCGCCGCGGTCCGGGCGCTACGGGCCGCCAGTAGCCGCGCGCCCGAGCGCTTCCGGCAGGGCCCGCACCTGCGCGCCGCCCGCGCCCGGCTGGGTCTCGCCTGACGAGCTGGGCCTTACGAGCTGGGCCTGACAAAGAGCGCGCAGCACTTGCCGCGCGTTGACTGTGACGAACGTCGTCCTGTCAGTGCCCGAGAACACGAGCTTCGTTGCACTCAACCTGGGGCGTGACCATCAGTCGTCGTCTGGCGGCTTGATGTCTTCGGCCAGCCCGGCCCACGACGCCCGCGGCGCGCCAGCGGCCCGACCTTCCGGGCAGTGCGCGGCGTAGTCGCACCAGCCGCACATCGGCCCGGCCCGCGGCGGATAGACCGCATCCACGGTCTCGCCTGACGCGATCCGCACTGGCGCGGCGGCTGCCTCGGCGGCGATGTCGTGCGCTCGCCGTAGCTGCCGGTCGAGCGTCTCCTGGGTGTGCTCCCATCGCACCACCCGGCCGGTCGGCAAGTGGTGCAACTCGACCGACAGGCAACGCTGCCGCAACGTCCGGGCCGCGGCCGCGGCGTACAACGCCAGCGCCAGCGAACCGCGCGCGTCGTCGGTGCTGAGCACGTGCCGGCCGGTCTTGTAGTCGACGACGACCAGCTCATCGCCGCGGCGATCGAGCCGGTCGATCCGACCGGAGAACGCCAGCGCTTCGGTGCGCATCGCGACCGTCCGCTCAACGCCGATCGGCTCGTCGTACGGGTCGAGGCCGTCGACGTACCCGGTCACCATCTCGACCGCGCGCTCGCGCCACTGCTCCGCTTGCGCGTCGTCGCGGAAGCCGAGCCCGATCCACCTCGACCGGACCAGCGAGCCCGCGCTCTCCGGAGTGCGGCGCTCGACCGGCAGCGACCACCATGCGGCCAGCGCCGCGTGCACGCTCGCCCCCACACTGTTGTGCGCCCACGGCGGACCCTTCGCCGGCGGCGGGCGGTCGACGTAGACGAACTTGTATCGCCGGGGGCAGTCGAGCCAGGTCGCGAGCCGCGACGGCGTGCAGCTGAACAACCGGGCCGGCATCCCGGCGAGGTCCAGCTGCAGCGCAGTCGCGGCCATAGAGCGATTCTGGGTCGCCGTACCGACGATTCCCGGCAGGCGCGCGCAAGCTGTGGACGATGCGCGAGATCAGGCCGACCGTGCAAACGCGAGCGCCGACGTCGCCACCAGCTGGATCGCGATCGCGGACAGCAGCAGCCCGGAGATGCGGGTGACGAGCATGACGCCGCCTTCGCGGATCACCCGCAGGATCACGTTGGCGAAGCGCAGCGCGAGGTAGAGAACGAGATGGACCGCGACGATGCCGGCGATGATCGCCCAGGCATCGGCGAACCCGTGCGCGTTGCGGACGAACACGATCGTCGCGACGATCGCGCCCGGCCCGGCGAGCAGCGGGGTACCCAACGGCACCAGCGCGACGTTGACGTCAGGCACGTCCTCCGGCCGCTCCTGCTTGCCGGTGAGCAACTCGAGCGCGACGAGGACCAGCAGCAACCCGCCGGCACCTTGCAGCGCGGCGACGGTGATGCCGAGGTAGCGCAGGATCTGCTGGCCGAACAGCGCGAACGCGGCGATCACACCGATCGCGACGACGACCGCCTGCCAGGCGAGCCGGCGGCGAGCCCGCACCGTGCGGCCGCTGGTCAGCGCGAGGAACAGCGGGATCGTGCCGACCGGATCCATGATGACGACGAGGGTGACGAACACCTCGGTGAACAGCTTCGTCGAGAACGCGCCGTGAGAGACAGCAGCGGCGGCGAGGTCCACCGCGCCAAGCTATGTCACGCCCAAGTCAGGTCAGGACAGCCGCGGCGAGACCGCCCCGAACGCGAGCTCTGCCTCGACGTAACCGTCGCGCAGATCGTTCAGCGAGAGCGCGTCGTAGAGCAGCACGCCGGCGCTGGCCGGCCAGACCAGCGCCCACAGCCACAGGCCCTTGGCTTCGCCGACGAACGCGGCGCAGTCGTCGTCGGTCGGCAGCGACCACAGCGGCGTCGGGTGCCCGGCCGCCTCGACCTTCGCGTCCGGCGGGCCCTGGCCGAAACCGTCACCGGGGTCGGGGCCGGCGATCCCGGCGTGCCGGGCACCGAGGCCGACGCCCGGCTCCTCAGACACGATCACGAGCTCGCTGCCGCCGCCGAGCGGGCTCGGGCCGGTGAGGCAGCTCACGACCGCGCGGGCGCCCTCGCGGTCGTCGCCGGCGTAGGCGAACCCGCTCACCACCCAGCCGGTGGTCAGTGGATGCGGCAGCCAGACCGGCACCTTGGCCCGCTCGAGCACGTGCTCGAGGCCCTCGGTGCTCGGACGGGGAACGACGGAGTACGGCGCGACGACACCGTGGGAGGCGCACTGCCAGGCGCTGCTCCACAGACCGGGAGCGCGCAGCTCACCACCGCACCGCGGGCAGGTCGGCTCGGGTCGCACACCGTCACGGTCCCTGCCCGGCTGTTGTTACGTCAAGACCCTAAGGAGTCATGTGTGTATTAAGGCCGGTAGACGGCCCGGTCGATCGGGTCGACCGCTTCCTCTACGTAGGGGTCGACGACGCGATGCTCGGTGATCACCCGGCGGACCGGCGGCCGCCGGTGGATGATCCGCCGGTAGACGGTCGGCTCGGCCGGACCGCCGAAGCCACCAAGACCAATCAGCAACGCGAATACGACGATGATTCCCAGCACGATCGCGAGCGCCAGCATTGCTTTCCCGCCTCCCTCATAGCCTTCGGGTGATGTCCCCGCCGAGTGCCGAGGAGAAACGGCCGGTCGTCTGCGCCGGAGCGGTCGTGCGCGACGGCACCGGCCGGCTGCTGCTCGTGCAGCGCGGGCGCGAGCCCAGTGCGGGCCGCTGGTCGCTGCCCGGTGGCCGGGTCGAGCCCGGGGAGACGCCGGCCGCGGCGGCGGCGCGCGAGGTGTTGGAGGAGACCGGCCTCCTCGTCGCGATCGGTGAGCTGCTCGCGACGGTGCCGCTCGGTGACTACCTCGTGCACGACTTCGCCGCGACGGTGATCGGCGGCGAGCTGCGGGCCGGTGACGACGCGAGCGACGTTCGCTGGTGCAGCCTCGCCGATGCCGAACTGCTGCCGCTCACCGACAACCTGCTCGACGAGTTACGGCGGATGGGCGTGCGCTGAACTCAGCTGCTGCGCTGCATCCCCGCGGCGCGACCCTTCGCGACGACGACGAGCGCCATCTTGCGCGATGCCTCGTCGATCATTTCGTCGCCCAGCATCACCGCGCCGCGCCGACCGCCAACGTCGGACGTCGACGTCTCGTACGCCGCGAGAATGTCGCTCGCGTGGTCGAAGTCTTCTTGCGACGGCGCGAATATCTCGTTACCGGCGGCGATCTGATCCGGGTGCAGCACCCACTTACCGTCGTAACCCAGCGCGGCGGTACGGCGCGCCTGCCGGCGGAACCCGTCGACGTCGCGGATCTGCAAGTACGGCCCGTCTATCGCTTGCAGGTCGTGCGCGCGAGCGGCGACGAGGATCGTCATCAACGCATGATGAAACGCGTCCCCGCCGTCGTAACCAGGTGGTTGCTCACCGACGACGAGGCCGCGCATGTTGACACTCGCCATGAAGTCGGCCGGTCCGAACACCAGCGATTCCAACCGCGGTGACGACGCCGCGATTGCGTTCGCGTTGACCAGCCCGCGCGGTGACTCGATCTGCGCCTCGATGCCAATGCGCCCTACGTCGAGTCCGTGCGCGCGTTCGAGTTGGCTCAGCAACAGATCCAGCGCGGTGACGTGATCGGGTGTCTCCACCTTCGGCAGTACGACGCAGTCGAGGTTGGCGCTGACGACGTCGACGACGTCGCGGTAAGTCCACTCGGTCGACCAGTCGTTGACCCTCACTCCGACGATCGCGGCCGACCAGCCACCGGCGCGCAACGCCGCGGCCACCGACGCGCGCGCGTCGTCTTTCGCCGTAACCGCAACGGCATCTTCGAGATCCAAGAACACTTCGTCGGCGTCGAGACCGCGCGACTTCTCGATCATCCGCGGGTTCGATCCCGGGACGGACAACACGGTACGGCGAGCGCGCGGCACGACCGCGACGTTACTCACTCGGCCGGCAGCGACGGCTCCGTGGCTCGGTCGCGCGCGGTGATGACGACACCGATGCCGGCCAACAGGATCATCAGCCCGGGTACGGCGAACCACGACGGTCGCTGGCCGAGGAACACCGCGGCCAGCAATGACGCGCCGGGCACCTCCAACAGGATTGCCAGCGACACGACAGTCGGACTCGTCGTTCGCAACACGCGGTTGAACAGCGAGTGGCCGAGGAACTGCGCGCCCACAGTCAACGCGACCAACCGCAGCCAGGTGTCCGCCGAGTAGCCACCGAGCGACTGCCGCGCAGCGACACAGCAGAGCAGCAACGCGACCGCGGTCGTCGCATAACAGACGGCCGTATACGTCACCGTGCTCACGTGCCGCCGTACTTCACTGCCGGCGACCATATAACCGGCCGCGGCCGCACCACCGACGATCGCGAGCACGTCGCCGCCGAGCGCGCGGGTCGAGATCGACAGATCGGCGCCGGTGAGCACCCCGGCACCGACAACGGCGACGACGATGCCGACCCAGACGCGGGCCGGCACGGATGCGCCCGTACGACGGGCGAGCAACGCGACCCAGATCGGTTGCGTCGTCACGAGTGCGGTGGCGCTGGCGACGCTGGTCAACCGCAGGCTGAGCACCCAGGTGGCGAAGTGCGCGGCGAGCAGCAGCCCGGCGGCGATAGCCAACGACCATTCGCGACGCCGCAGCGCTACGAGCTCGGCGCGATGGCGGACGAGAACGAGCGGTGCCAGCGCGACGGTGGCAAAACCGTTGCGCCAGAACGCGATCGCGAGTGCTGGCGCCGCGGTCGCCGCGATCAACGGACCGGACGTGGACACCGCGAGTACACCGACCGCGATCAGGGTGAGGTCGGTCGGCGACGGCAGGTCGAGCATCGCCGGAACCGCCGCCACGTCCTGACCCGCCACCCGTAAAGTCTCGCGTATGGACGCCGACGCCATCGCCGCACTCGTCGAGGAGGCGACCAAACGAGCCGGGCTGATCTGGGTCCGCGCCGCCGGCGAGCGACAGCATTCGCAACCGGTATGGCACCTGTGGCAGGACGGATCGGCGTACGTACTGACCGGCGGGATCGAGCAGGAAGCACCGGCGCTGACCGATCGCGCCTATGTCACCGTCGCCAGCAAAGACAAGGGATCCCGGCTGGTCACCTGGGTCGCGAACGTCGAGGTCGTCGAGCCGGACAGTGAGCAGTGGGACGCCGTCGTACCGAACCTGCTCGGCAAGCGACTGAACCTGCCGGACGGCGAAGCGGCGCCGCAACGGTGGGCGCGCGAGTGCGTGCTGTACCGGCTCACGCCGACTGGCGACGTCACCGAGACACCGGACGAGCCGACGACGCACGCGCATGCGATCCCACCACCGCCGTCACCAGCGCGGACCCGCGTGCCACGACCGCTGCACCTGCGCGGTCGCCCGGCTCGTCGCGGCCGCCAGCCAGGTACTACGTAACCGTCACGCCGCCGTCGACCGCGATCGTCTGCCCGGTCACGTAGCCGGCCGCGTCGGAGACCAGCCACACCAGGGTCGCGGCGAGCTCGCGCGGATCGCCCATCCGGCCGGCGAGGACGCGCACCATCATCAGGTCGAGGTAGTCCTTCGGGTATTGCTCGGTCATCTCTGAGCCGAAGAACCCCGGCGCCAACGCATTGACCCGGATGCCTTTACGACCCGTCCACTGCTGCGCGAGGTCGCGGGTGAGTCCGATCAGCCCGGCCTTCGACGCGGAGTACGCGGCCTGCGGCAGGCCGGCGGTCGTGAGGCCGAGGACCGACGAGATGTTCACGATCGACGACCCGCGTTCCATCACCCGGCCGCACGCCTGCGCCATCCAGTACGCGCCGTGCAGGTTGACGTCGAGGACCGCACGGAACTGCTCCGGCGTCTCGCGGGTCGCGGGTACGGCGGTGCCGATGCCGGCGTTGTTCACCAAGATGTCGACCCGGTCGAACTCGAGCATCGTCGCTTCGACGAGTTGTTGGCACGACTGGGGATCGGCGACGTCGGTCGCGACCGCGAGCGCGCGCCGACCGGCGGCTTCCACGAGCGCGCGGGTCTCGGCCAGCCGGTCGATCCGGCGGGCACCGAGAGCGATGTCCGCACCGGCTTCGGCGAGTGCCTGCGCGAACGCGACACCCAGCCCGGACGAGGCACCGGTGACGATGGCCACCTTGCCGGAGAGGTCAAACAGCTCAAGGATGCTCACGAACCCGGACCTTAGACCGCCCCACCGCCCCCACTTCGGAGAGCTGGTGACCAATTTTGTCGACACACTTGTCGGCGTGTCGTGGTCACCAGGTCTTCGAAGTGGCGAAGGGCGTCGGGTCCCCGATTTGTGTGGACTACGGCGGTAACCTCCGGGCATGGCGACGGGCACGACCACTCGGGTCTTTCTCGCGCGGCTCGCCGGCATGACCGTGCTCGATCCGAATGGTGAGCAGGTGGGCCGGATCCGCGATGTCGTCGTCATGCTCCGCGGCGGACCACAACCCCCGCGCGTGCTCGGCATCGCCGTCGAGGTCCAGCCGCGCCGGCGCGTGTTCATGCCGATCGGGCAGGTCACCCGCATCGACGCCGAGGCCGTGTTCGTCCGCGGCCGGATCAACGTGCGCCGGTTCGAGCGGCGGGCCGGCGAGACGCTCGTCATCACCGAGCTGCTGGACCGCCGGGTGCACATGGTCGAAGACGGCGCCGAGGTCGTCGTCGCCGATGTCGCGATGGAGCAGAGCCGTACTCGCGACTGGTTCGTGACCCGGGTCGCGGTCCGCGCCGCCGGTGGGTTCCGCCGCCGCGGCCAACTGCACACCGTCGACTGGGACGCGGTCACCGGCTTCGCGCAGGAGGACGAGGCGCAGGGCGCGGCCAACCTGCTCGCCGCGTTCGACCAGTTGCGGCCCGCCGACCTCGCGCACGTCATGCACGAGCTGTCCGAGAAGCGCCGCGCGGAGGTCGCCGCCGCCCTCGACGACGAGCGCCTGGCCGACGTACTGGAAGAACTTCCGGAAGACGACCAGGTCGAGATTTTGGCGCATCTAGAGGGAGAACGCGCCGCGGACGTGCTCGAGGCTATGGCTCCCGACGACGCGGCCGACCTGCTCGGCGAGCTGCCCATCGACGAGCAAGAGCGGCTGCTCGCGTTGATGGAACCGGACGAAGCCGATCCGGTACGGCGGCTACTCATCTACGAAGAGGGCACCGCCGGCGGCATGATGACCAGCGAGCCGGTGATCCTGCCGCCGGACGCGACTGTCGCCGAAGCGCTCGCGCGGGTGCGGGATCCCGAGATCACGCCGGCACTGGCCGCGCAGGTGTTCGTCTGCCGGCCGCCGACGGAGACGCCGACCGGCAAGTACCTCGGCCTCGCGCATATCCAGCGATTGCTGCGCGAGCCACCGAGCACGTTGGTGTCCGGTGTCGTCGACACCGACATCGCGCCGCTCGGCCCAGACGTGTTGCTGCCCGAGCTGACGTCGTACCTCGCGACCTACAACCTCGTCGCGGTACCGATCGTGGACGACGCGGATCACTTGCTCGGTGCGGTGACGGTCGACGACGTCCTCGACCACCTGCTGCCGGCCAACTGGCGCGAGCGGCCCCCAAGCGAGGCCCAAGCTCATGGCGCGTGACCACGGCCGTCGCGCCCGGATCGACCAGCCGCGCGACGTCCGGCCCGGCCTCAGCCTGCCGCGCATGGACGCCGAGGCGTTCGGCCGGACGTCGGAGCGGGTCGCCCGGTTCCTCGGCACCTGGCGGTTCATCGGCTACATGTCGCTGTTCATCGCGGCCTGGCTGCTCTGGAACGTGTTCGCGCCCAAAGGCCTGCAGTTCGACCCGAAACGGCTCAACTTCACCCTGCTGACCCTGCTGCTGTCGTTGCAGGCGTCGTACGCCGCACCGCTCATCCTGCTCGCGCAGAACCGGCAGTCCGACCGCGACCGGGTGCAGTACGAGGAGGATCGGGCGCTGTCCGAGCGTGCGGTCGCCGACACCGAATACCTCGCCCGCGAGGTCGCCGCCATCCGGATCGCGCTCGGCGAGGTGGCCACCCGCGACTACATCCGCGGCGAGCTGCAGCGGCTGCTGGAGGAGCTCGCGCCGCGCCCGGCCGATGAGGAGTCCAGCGGGACCGGGTGAACCAGCCCGGATTGACTATCAGATCTGGGTCATTTCTGGCCGAGTAAGAAGACGTGAGCGGATTCAGCGCGCCACAGGCCACCCGTCGGCGTCTCGGCGAGGTGCTGGTCGAGCACGGCGCGATCACGGCGGAGCAGCTCGACGAGGTGCTCGAAGCGCAGCGCGCTGCCCAGCGCGAACGGCGCCGGGTCCGGCTCGGCACCCTCGTCGTCGAGCTCGGCTACGCGACCGAACGCCAGGTCGCGAGCGCGCTCGCGGCCGCGCTGTCGCTCGAGGTCGTCGACCTATCCACCGTCACGCTCGACCCCGCGGTGAGCCGGCTGCTCCCCCGCAGCCTCGCCGAGCGGCACCAAGTCATGCCGATCCGCCGCTCCGACAGCGGCCAGGTCACCATCGCCTGCGCCGACCCGACGAACGTCGTCGCCATCGACGACGTGAAGGTGTACGCCGGGGTCGCGGACATCAAGATCGTGGTCGTCGCCGAGAGTCAGCTGCGCGACTTGCTCGCCCGCACGTGGTCGCTGTCCGAGGACTCCTCGGCCGATGTCGCGATGATCCTCGAAGACCTCGAGGAGTCCTTCGACGACGACGCGAGCGGCGAGTCAGGGTTCGCCGACGCCCCGACCGTCCGGCTGGTCAACACGATCCTCGCTGACGCAGTGCGCGCGCGAGCAAGCGACATCCACATCGAGCCGCAAGCGGGCGCCGTACGGATCCGTTACCGCGTCGACGGCCTGTTGCGCGACGTCATGACCGTGCCGCGGCAGGCGGCCGCCGGCCTGGTCAGCCGGATCAAGGTGATGAGCAACCTCGACATCGCCGAACGCCGGGTGCCACAGGACGGCCGGGCCCGGTTGCAGGTGGACGGATCGCTGCTCGACGCGCGAATCAGCACGCTGCCGAACATCCACGGCGAGAAGGTCGTCATCCGGCTGCTGTCGCGGGCCGACAACGTGCCGCCGATCACCAAGGTCGGCATGGACGAGATGCAGCTCGAAGCGTTGCTCGGCACGCTGGTCGCGCCGCAGGGACTCATCCTCATCACCGGACCGACCGGCTCGGGGAAGACGAGCACGCTGTACTCCGCGATCCACCAGATCAAGACGCCGGACCGCAACATCGTCACCCTCGAAGACCCGGTCGAGATGCAGGTGCAGGGCATCACCCAGGTGCAGATCCACGACCGCGCCGGCATGACATTCGCCCGCGGTTTGCGTTCGGTGCTGCGGCAGGACCCCGACGTCGTCCTCGTCGGCGAGGTGCGCGACAAGGAGACCGCCGACCTCGCTCTCGAAGCGTCGCTCACCGGTCACCTCGTGCTCTCGACACTGCACACGAACTCCGCATCTGCTGCGATCACCCGACTCATCGACATGGGCGTCGAGCCGTTCCTCGTCGCCTCCTCGCTCTCGCTCGTCATCGCGCAACGCCTGGTCCGGCGCGTCTGCGAAGTGTGCGCGGCGCCATACGTCCCGCCGCCGCGCGTGCTGAAGCTGCTCGGTATCGAGGCCTGCGACCTCGACGCCGCGTCACCGAAGCGCGGCGCCGGCTGCGCCGACTGTGGCGGCACTGGTTACCGTGGCCGCCTCGGTGTGTTCGAGGTGCTGCCGGTCACCGCGGCGATGCGCGCGGTACTCATGTCGACCCCGAACGAAGGCGCGGTGGCCGCGGCGTGTCGCGCCGCCGGAATGCAGACGCTGCGGTCGTCGGCGGTGGCGAAGGCGCACGCCGGCATCACGACGTACGAGGAAGTACTGCGCGTCACCCAGGTCGACAGCGGCAGCAACGCGCACCGCTGCACCGCATGCGGTGGCGCGTTGAGTGGTGACATGGTCGTCTGCCCGTGGTGTACGACGACGATCGATCGCGGTCACTGCACGGAATGCGACCGTCCGCTCGAAGCGGCCTGGCGGGTGTGCCCGTGGTGCCGTACGCCGTCACTGAACGGCCCGGTGGTCGTCGTGCCGGGTGGCACCGACTCGCAGGCGTTGCCACGGCTCCTGGTCGTCGAAGACGACCCGTCGGTGCGTGCCTACATCAGCACGTCGTTGGCGGGGACGCTCGAAGTCGTGTCGGTCGAGACCGCGAGTGAGGCGTTGGAGCTCGCGACCGGCAGCACGTTCGACGGCATCATCGTCGACCAGACCCTGCCCGACCTCAGTGGCGTCGAGCTGATCCGGCTGCTGCGCAGCGAGGCGCATACGGCGGCGCTGCCGGTGCTCATGCTCACCGGTTCGGCCAACCCCGACCTGGAGACCGAAGCGCGCAACGCCGGCGCCGACGACTACCTGACCAAGCCGGTCGAGCCCGCGTTGCTGGAAGAGCGCGCGCTCGCGCTGGTGCAGCGCAGCGCGCGCGTCGCCAGCTGAGTTTTTCGCCGACGTAGTCTGGGTGGTGCCATGAGCACCCCAACTTACGACGCCGTCCACGCCGCCCTCGCGACCGTCAACGACCCCGAGATCCACCGGCCGATCACCGATCTCGGCATGGTCGCCGGCATCGACATCGCCGCCGACGGCCGGGTCGCGGTCGACGTACTGCTGACGACTCAAGGCTGCCCGCTGCGCGACCGGATCACCCGCGACGTGACCGCAGCGGTTTCCGCGGTGGCCGGCGTGACCGCGGTCGACGTACGGCTCGGGGTGATGAGCGACGAGCAGCGGTCGGCGTTGCGCGGGCAGCTGCAAGGAAATCGCGCCGGTCGCGAGATCCCGTTCGCGCAGCCAGGATCGCTCACCCGGATCTTTGCGATCGCGAGCGGCAAGGGCGGCGTCGGCAAGTCGTCGACGACGGCGAACCTCGCGGTGGCGATGGCAGCGTCGGGGCTGTCGGTCGGCGTCGTCGACGCGGACGTGTACGGCTACTCGCTGCCGCGGATGCTCGGCATCTCCGACCGGCCGACGCTGGTCGAGGGCATGATCATGCCGCCGCAAGGACACGGCGTAAAGCTCGTGTCGGCCGGGATGTTCGTGCCGGCGAACCGCGCGATCGCACTGCGCGGGCCGATGCTGCACAAGTGGCTGGAGCAGATCCTCGGCGACGCATTCTTCGGTCACCTCGACGTGCTGCTGCTCGACCTGCCCCCGGGTACCGGCGACATGGCGATCAGCACCGCGACGCTGTTGCCGAGTGCGGAGGTCGTCGTCGTGACGACGCCGCAGCTGGCCGCGCACGAAGTGGCCGAACGCGCTGGCGCGGTCGCGCTGCAGACCCGGCTGCGGGTAGCCGGCGTGATCGAGAACATGGCCGGGCTGCCGTGCCCGCACTGCGGCGAGATGGTCGAGGTGTTCGGGTCCGGCGGCGGCCAGGCGGTCGCCGACTCGCTCACCCAGCTGGTCGGCGCGCCGGTGCCGCTGCTCGGTTCGGTGCCCATCGATCCGCGGCTGCGCGAGGGCGGGGATGCCGGCGTACCGATCGTGCTCGCATCGCCGGAGTCACCTGCCGCGGTCGCGTTGCGCGACATCGCGGGTGCACTCGGCGCCCGCACCCGGTCGCTAGTGGGCCGCCCGCTCAGCCTCTCCCCAGTCAGCTAACCGATCCACGAAGCCGCTCGACGAGGTCGGGCAGCGGCGAGAAGTGGTCTGCCCGGCCGATCCGGTGGACCGTCAACAAGCCTTCGCTTACAAGGCCGAACAGATCCGTTCGTGCGGTCTGATACACGACGCCGTGGCTGACCTGATGGGAGTGAATCGTGTAGACGGCATCGAGGTTGCGGACTGCGTGGCCGAGTAGCGCAAGCTGGCGGTGGTTGAACCGACCACGCGATCGGGCGAGGCGCTCGGCCTCCTTGCGTACTACTAACGACTTAGTTAATCAACCCTAATTTAGTAGCTGGACCCGTCGGTTCAGGTCGCGTCGGCGTCGTACGGAGTTGCCTGCGACGGGCGCATTGCCTGCGCGCGGCTCACCGGTTTCGTTGACGGTTCGTCGTCGTCGAGGACCGATGCGACCAACCGGCGTGGGTGCAACGACGCCAGGTCGAGGTCGGCCATCTCCGGTCCGAGCTCTGCCTTCAGGTCCGCGGCCGCGCCGCGCGCGAGGGTGCGCAATTGCTTGACCGCGCGGACCGCGTCGGCGGCGGCCTTCGGCAGCCGTTCCGGTCCGAACACGACCAGCCCCACGACGGCGAGCACCAGCAGCTCGGACCAACCGACGTGGTTGAACATCACTCGCTCCGGGCGGAGCCCAGCGTGACCGTCGTCGTATGCCGGCTGCCATCGCGGACATAGGTCAGCCTCATCCGATCGCCGGGCGCGTGCTTGCGGATCGTGACGATGAGCTCTTCCGGCGAGGTGATCCGTTCGCCGTCGGCGGCCACGATCACGTCACCGGCCTTCAGCCCGGCCCGCGCGGCCGGCCCACCCTTAACCACCGCGGCGCCGTTCGGATCGGCGATCTTCGCGCCGTCACCGGTGAACGACGTGTCGAGGTGTACGCCGATGATCGCGTGCGTCGCATACCCCTGCTTGAGGATCTCCGACGCGATCCGCTTCGCCTGATCGATCGGGATGGCGAAGCCAAGACCGATACTGCCGCCCTGCCCTCCGGTCGACGCGTCACCGGACAGCGTCGCGATCGCCGAGTTGACTCCGACGACCGCGCCGGACATGTCGACCAGCGGACCACCGGAGTTGCCCGGGTTGATCGCGGCGTCGGTCTGGATCGCGTCGATGATGTTGTCGGCGTTGCCGCTACCGCTGTCACTCGCGGCCACCGGCCGGTCCAGCGCACTCACAATGCCCGTGGTGACGGTGCCGGCGAGACCCAGCGGCGAGCCCACCGCGATCACCGGATCGCCGACACTGAGGTTGGCGGACGAGCCGAGCGTTGCCGGCCGCAGACCCTTGACGTTGCGCACCCGTACGACGGCGAGATCGCTCACCGGGTCCGGATGCCCGACGATCGTCCCCTTGGCCGACGACTTGTCCGGGAAGACCACCGTGAGCCGGCCGCCGGTACGGGCCGCGGCGACCACGTGGTTGTTGGTGAGGATGTAACCGTCGCGGCTGATGACGATGCCGGTCCCGGTGTCGCCGCCACTGCCGACCCGCACCTCGATCGACACGACGCTCGGCAGGATCTTCGCCGCGACCGACGCGACCGATCCGGGTGTGCGCGCGACCGCCGGCGTCGCGCCGTTCGACTGCGCGCCCAACGTGACCGTGCTCGGCGAGTTGTCGTTGTCAGCCGCATGTACGACGAGGCCGCCGACAGTGCCGGCGAACACCGCGGCGATGCCGGCCGTCAGCGCCAGCACCGGCCAGGTCAGGGCCGGCTGCTCCGAGGGCCAGGTCACCCCACCATTGTCACCTGTCATGCCTGACACTTGACGGGCCGTAGGCTGAGCCGCGGACAGACGGACACCAGCGCTGAGATCAGGGAGGCCGGCATCAGCGGATCCGACGAGGGCTCGATCGCGCTACGGCGACAGGCGTTCCTCGAGGCATGGCTGCCGGAGGACGACATACTGCTCGGCGCGCGACGCCGTGGCGCCGAACTCGGCGCGGTCCCGATCGGCCCTGGCGGCGGCGCGATGCTGCGGTTCCTCGCCGCGTCGGTGTCGGCCCGCTCCGTCGTCGAGATCGGCACCGGCGCAGGTGTCTCGGGGCTGTGGTTGCTGCGCGGCATGACCCCCGACGGCGTGCTCACCACCATCGACGTCGAGGCCGAGCATCAGCGCGCCGCGAAAGAGGCCTTCGCCGAGGCGGGAATCGCGCCCAACCGGACCCGGCTCATCACCGGCCGCGCGCTCGACGTGCTGCCCCGGCTGACCGACGGCGCGTACGACCTCGTGTTCGGCGACGCGGCGAAAGGCGAGTACTCCGACTATCTCGACGCGGCGCTGCGGCTGTTGCGCCCCGGCGGTCTGGTCGTGTTCGACAACGCGCTGTGGCACGACCGCGTGCCCGACGCGTCCGCGCGCGACCCCGAGACGGTCGCCGTACGCGAGCTGTTGCGGACGGTTCGGGACGACTCGCGGCTGGTGCCGGTGCTGGCCGGTGCCGGCGACGGCCTGCTCGCCGCCGTCGTCCGCGACTGACCTGTAACTACTTGTCGGGGACCGGCTGGCCTTTCCCGATCACGACAACGCCACCGTCACTGACGTGGAAGCCGCGGGCCCGGTCTTCCTCGTGGTCAACACCGATCCGTACGCCGGGCGGGATCACGACACCCTTGTCGACGATCGCTCGGCGCACCTGCGCGCCCCGGCCGACATCGACGCCGTGCATGAGCACCGCGCCTTCGACGACGGCCCGGCTGTGCACCTGCGCACCCGGCGACAGCACCGACTGACGGACCTCGCCACCCGAGACGATGCAACCGGGCGACACCAGCGACTCGATCGCGTGGCCGGTGCGGCCGGGTTCGTCGTGCACGAACTTGGCCGGCGGCAACGGGGGCGTGTGGGTGAGGATCGGCCACTGCCGGTTGTAGAGGTTGAACACCGGCAGCACCGACACTAGGTCCATCTGCGCGTCGTAGTAGTTGTCGAGCGAACCGACGTCGCGCCAGTAGCCGGCGTCGCGGTCGGTTGCGCCCGGCACCTTGTTGTCGGCGAAGTCATAGACCTGCGCGGCACCCTGCTCTACGAGCATCGGGATGACGTTGCCGCCCATGTCGTGCACCGAGCCTTCGTCGTACGCGTCCTTGCGAACGGCGTCGAGAAGTACCTCGGTCGAGAACACGTAGTTGCCCATCGAGGCGTACGTGTAGTCCGGGTCGTCCGGCAGTCCGGGCGGGTCCGCGGGCTTCTCCAGGAACGCGTCGATCCGGCGGCCGTCGCTCGTCTGGATCACACCGAACGCCGACGCCTGCGTGCGCGGCACCCGAATGCCGGCGACGGTGACACCGGCGCCGGACTCGATGTGCTGTCGCACCATCTGCCGCGGGTCCATCCGGTAGACGTGGTCCGCACCGAAGACGACGACGTATGCCGGCTGCTCGTCGTAGACGAGGTTGAGTGACTGATAGATCGCGTCAGCGGAGCCCTGGAACCAGCGCGGGCCGAGCCGCTGCTGGGCCGGGACCGGCGTCACGTAGTTGCCGAGCAGCGACGACATCCGCCAACTCAGCGAGATGTGCCGGTCGAGCGAGTGCGACTTGTACTGCGTCAGCACGACGATGCGCAGGTAGTCGGCGTTGACCAGGTTGGACAGGACGAAGTCGACCAGTCGGTAGATGCCGCCGAACGGGACCGCGGGCTTGGCCCGGTCAGCGGTCAGCGGCCAGAGGCGCTTGCCCTCGCCCCCGGCCAGCACCATGCCGAGCACGCCGCGTTCCGCCATGCCGGTCATTCTGTCGGTGCCCCCTAGTCTGTCGCAGGTGCGGGTCGGTCTGCTGACACGGGAATGGCCGCCGGACGTCTACGGCGGCGCCGGCGTGCATGTGGAGTTCCTCGCTCGCGAACTCGATCGGCTGGTCGACCTGCGGGTCGAGACGTTCGCCGCGCACGGCTCCTGGGACCGGCTGGCCGACGCGAACGCGGCGTTGCAAGCGCTGAGCACCGACCTGTCGATGGCGGCCGCGGTCGCCGACCGCGACCTGGTGCATTCACACACGTGGTACGCCAACATGGGCGGCCACCTGGCGAAGCTGCTGCACAACGTTCCGCACGTGATGACGTCGCACTCGCTGGAGCCGCGCCGGCCCTGGAAGGCCGAGCAGCTGGGCGGCGGTTACCGGATCTCGTCGTGGGCCGAGCAGACCGCGATCGAGGCCGCGGACGCGGTGATCGCGGTGTCCGCCGGCATGCGCGCCGACGTGCTCGCGGCCTATCCGGCGGTCTATCCGGATCGCGTGCACGTCGTGCACAACGGCATCGACACATCGTTGTTCACGCCGACGCCGGACGAGGCGATGCCGCGCGGGCTCGGTCTCGACCCGGGTCGGCCGGTCGTCACCTACGTCGGCCGGATCACCCGGCAGAAGGGACTGCCGCACCTGCTCCGCGCGATGCGGGCCGTACGCCGGCAGGCGCAGCTGGTGTTGTGCGCCAGCGCGCCGGACACCCCCCAGATCGCCGCCGAGGTGGAGGCCGAAGTCAACGCCCTCGTCGGCGCCGGCTTCGACGTGCTCTGGCTGCGGGATCCGTTGCCGCGCAACGATTTGGTCCGCTTGCTGTCGTCGTCGACGGTGTTCGTGTGCCCGTCGGTCTACGAGCCGCTCGGCATCGTCAACCTCGAAGCGATGGCGTGTGGGATCCCGGTCGTGGCGAGTGATGTCGGCGGCATTCCGGAAGTCGTCGTCGGCGGTGAGACGGGAGTCCTCGTCCCGTACGCCGCGTCCGACGCGACGGCCTACGAAGCCGGGCTGGCGACCGCGATCGACTCGATGCTCGACGACCCCGGCCGCGCCCGCGACATGGGCAGTGCCGGCCGCGCCCGGGCCGAGGCGAACTTCAGCTGGACGACGATCGCCGAGCAGACCGTCGCGATCTACAACGCGGTGATAGGGGCTACTTGACCCAGTAGTCGAACGCCGGCGTCGAGCTGATCTGGTTGGGCAGGTTGGCGTTGCCGACCTCCATGCCCTGGTTCGGCACCGACCCGGTCACCGGCGGCGCCGGCGACTGCTGGGTGTCGGTGAACCCGGTGATGGAGAACAGCCCGTTGCCCTTCTTCGGGTTGCCGATGGCCGACAGCGGCACCGTCCAGATGATCTCGCTGCCCTGGATCGTGCCGTAGATCTTCGTCTGCGGCTGGTAGACGAGCTCCAGCGCGTACGGAGGGTTGTCGACGTGCTGCGTCGTACCGGTGTAGAAGCTCGGGTTCGCGCCGCCGTCCGACTCCATCCCGACGAAGAAGATGTTGCCGTCGCCCGGACCCTTGTAGTTGGGCGCGGCCCAGCGGACGAGCCAGTTGTTCACCGGACCGCCGAGCGGCGGCAGCGTTCGCAGGTCCTTGGCGAGCTCGGGGTCCGCGGTCTGCAACGTGATCGTCAGGTGCGTCGCGTCCTTCTTCCGCACGCTCGCGCCGACGACCTTCAACGCGTTCGGCGCGGCGACGTCCTGACCGCCGCTGGACAGGAACGCGGGCGAGTTCGGGTACCGCACCGAGCCCGGCGTGTTCGGGATGGCCGGCACCTTCGCGTGCGCGTACAGCCCCGGGCCACCGTTCTGTACGGCGACCATGATCGGGCCGGCCGCCTGCGGCGGGGTCTGGCCACAACCACCACAGGTGTCCGACTCGCGGTCGTTCGACGTCTCGTCGACGTAGACGATCACGGCCTGACCATCGGGACCGGACTGCACCTCGAAGAAGTCACCGAGGCTGCGGTCCTGGCTGCCGCCGAAGCCACCGGTCGAGATGTCGCCGTACTTGATGTAGTGCCCCGGCTCGGTGACCATCGTCGTGGAGAACGACGGGTGGCTCGACAGCGCGTTGACGCTGGAGGCGTAGTAGAGGCTCCACTCGGAGTGGTCCGCCGGGTCCGGCCCCCACGCCTTCTCGTGCGTCTTCGAGCCGTACCACGCGACACCGATCCGACCCTTGTCACCCGCGACGATCCACGGCATCACGGTGTTGACCTGATCGCGCGGCGACACGGTGATCGCGTTACTCCAGTGCGCGCCGCCGTCGGTCGATGTGGCGACCTTGATCGTGCCCGGGCCGATCGGCTGGCCACTGCCCGGATATTCCGACCAGGTCGCGTACAGGTTGCCGGCGGTGTCCATCGCCGCCGAGGCGAACAGCTGGCCGGTGGAGTAGGTGCCCTTGGGCCGGACGTACGAGTCGTGCCAGTAGGGGTTGACCTTGTTCAGCGCGACCGTCGGGTCGGTGCAGCTCGCGGCGACCTGCGCCGCGGTCTTGTCGCCCGGCTTGCCGCTGCAGTAACTCATCACGACGGACTTGTCGCTGTCGCCGGTGTGGATCGCATAGACGCGGTGCTGGAACCGGCTGCCGCGGTTGTTGTCGACCAGGATGTTGCCGGGGATCGTTTCGTTCGGGCTGATGATCGCGGGCGGCTCCGGGCAGGCGCTGACCGCACTGCCCACCGGCGTCGACACCGGCACGTCGGCACCGGCGCAGGCCGCGCCGAAGTGGACGCCGTCGAGCGACTCGTTCATGACCAGCTGGTTGCCGCCGGCGCCGCCGCCACCGTTGCGCTCGATGTTGTCGTAGTCGAAGTAGAGCCGGCCGTCGTTGGGCCCGGCACCGACGGCTGCCGTACCGCCGTTGGAGTCGACCGCCTCCCACTGCCGGTCGACGCCGACGCCGTTGACCGCCGCGCAGTTGGTGGTCCAGGTGTGGCCGCCGTCGGTGGACGCCGAGTTGGAGAAGTTGGTGAGGCCCTGCAGGTCGGCGAAGTAGACCTCGCCGCTGACCGGGTCGACCTGCAGCTCGGTGTCACCACCGCCGGCGCAGGTCGCCGTCTTGTTGACGATCGTGCCCTCGATCGGGTGGAAGGTCCGGTAGCGGTCGTCGGAACGCCAGATGTAGGACTCGGTCGTCGTGAAGCCTTCGGGCATCGAGACGTACCCCGAGCCGCGGTACTTGCCGTGGCTCTTGTCGATCGCGATGTCGGGCTCGTAACCGGGGGTGAACTCGCTGACGACGACCGGCGTCGCGAACGTCACCCGGCCGGCGGCCGCCGAACCGGACGCGCCGGCGGACGACAACGTCAACGACGCCGGTACGACCGAGGCGGCGACGACCGCGGACGCGATGGCGAGACGGGTCTGGATACGACGACGCATTGGGGGTCCCCTCGAAAGCTGCTCAGCAGTAGCTGTTTCGCCGTACGAGCGCGATGTCCTGCTGTGCCCGTGCGTGGGCGCCGGAACTAGTCATAATTAGTCGCCGATATAGCACCAACGGGGGGTACGCCGAGAGGCGAAAGTCCCCGACATCAACCACATGGGCTCCCATGCACAAACCGGGCGCAGTCGCCGCACCCGCGGCGGCATTGCGCGCTTCGCGATCCCGGTCGTCACGGGCGTCGTCATCTTCGGCGCCGTGACCGCCTTCGCCGCGACGTTGTCCGTGAACAGCAAGTCCCTCGGCTCCGGAAACGCGACCGTGTCGAGCTGCAACACCGCCGCGACGGTGACCTACACAACCGCCTACGCGGCCACGCTGCCCGGCTACAAGGTCGCCACCGCTCCGGTCACCACCGCAGCCGCCTGCAACGGGTTCGCGTACAAGGTCACGCTCACGGGCGCCGCTAACGCCGCGCTCGCCGAGGTGACCGGCACGCTCGACGCCTCCGGCAACGCCACTCCAGACTTCAGCGCCAGCAACATCGCCGCCGCCAACGTGACCGGCGTCTCGGTCGTGATCACCGGTTGATGACGGCGTGCGACAACGGGTTCTCGCTCCAGCAGCGGGCGCGCTGATCCTGGCGTTCCTCGCCTGGCCGGTCAGCGCCGCCGCCACCGGCGTCGCGCCCAACGCCCGCGCCGTCAGCGGTGCGTTCGTCGCCACCGGATCGTGCGGTTCGCTCAGTGGCATGGGCGTGTCCTGGACGTCCAGGGCGGACACCGTGACGAGCGTCAGCCTCACTTCCATCCCGGCGTCTTGCGCGGGCGGCCAGCTGTCGCTCACCCTCGTCGGGGCCGGCAACGCGGCGCTCGCCAGCGCCGGTCCGGTCAGCATCAGCAGTACTTCGCAGACGTTGAGCTCCTTCACCGGATCGGCGGGGGCAACGTCGGTCATCGGTGCGTACATCTCGGTGGTGGGGCCATGACCCGCGTGGTGACGGCCGCCATGGCCCTCGTTCTCATCGCCGCAACGGCGGCGTGGGCCGCCGGGCTCACGCTGTCGTCCACGCACGTCGGCGCCGCGGCACTTACGACGCCGGCGATGTTCCCGGTCTCCGTCACGCTCACAAATGGCACCGGTGGGACTGCCGGCAAGGTGCAGAACGGCGACACCGTCACCTTCGTGTGGTCGCAGCTCGTCGACGCGACGTCGGTGTGCAGCGGCGCCTCGAACTCTTTGTCGACGCAGTCACTGACCTTCCAGTGGTCGATCGTCAACGGCACCGGCTCGGCGCACGACACGTTGCAGGCCACCGGGTCGTCGGCAAGCTGCGCGACCGGCCTGCATGTGGGCGTCGTCGATCTCGGCGCAGCGGGGTACGACACCGCGACGAAGTCGATTGATTTCCAGACGTCGACGACCACCCTCAGCTTCGGCGCGACGACGACCACGCTGACCGTGTCACTCAGCGGCCAGAGGAACGGCACGGCCGGAACGATGGCGTCCGGCGCCGCGGCGATATGGACACCGGATGCCGCGGTCAAGGACCGCACTGGCCGCACCTGCGGGAACAACACCGCCCTGTCGTCGACGACGGTCCAGTTCTGATGAGCGGGGCGGTGCGAGAAGGCCTGCGTTACGCGCGGTGGATGCTGCTGCTGGCGAGCATCGCGTTACTGGCCATGTTCTGGCCGCAGTCACTCGGCGGGCCGGTCGCCTATGTGCGAGTCGACGGCCACTCGATGGATCCGACGTTCCACCTCGGCGACCTCGCGATCGTCCGGCGGCAGTCGTCGTACCAGGTGGGCGACGCGGTCGCGTACCGGATCCCGAAGGGTGAGTTCGGTGCCGGCGCGCTTGTCATCCACCGGCTGATCGGTGGCGACGGTCACGACGGGTACGTCACGAAGGGCGACAACAAGGACCGCCCGGACGAGTGGCATCCCAAGACCAGTGACATCGTCGGCCGGGTCCGTTACGACGTCCCGGGCGCCGGCACGAAGCTGGCATCGCTCACCAAGCCGGTCGACCTCGGCGCGCTGGTCGCGGGGCTGACCGTCGCGGTCATGCTCTTCCCGTCGCGGCGCAGAGCTAGTGCGGGCTAACCCCCGATCTCGTCCTTAGTGACTATTCACTGCGAAGCGCTCGTACCGACACAACAGTCAAGCCTTCAGACACATGGGGAAAGAGGATTCGCATGAAGAAGTTCTTGCTGCCAATCGGCGCGGGCGTCGTCGTCTTCGGCGGCGTGACCGCGTTCGCAGCGACGTTGAACGTCAACAGCACGAGCCTGGCCTCTGGCAACGCGACGGTGTCGTCGTGCAACTCCGCCGCCGCGGTCACCTACGCGACCACACCGACGACCAACGCGAAGACGTACGACGTCACGACCGCCTCGGTCACGACTTCGGGCACCGGCAGCGGCTGCGCGAGCATGGCGTACAAGGTCACGTTGCTCGGCGCGAACAACGCCTCACTGGGCGAGAAGACCGGCACCCTCGACGCCAGCGGCGCCGGCAGCGTCGACTTCACCGCGCTGACGGTCCCGGCGAGTGACGTCGTTGGCGTCGCCGTCGTCATCACCGGCTAACCAACCACCGCCGCGATTGAGCGGCACTTGTCTGCGGCCATCTGACGGCCCGCCCGCAATTCTCGCGGGCCGTCAGGTGGCCGTTCGGCGTACCGGCTAGCGCGGCGCGTCGCCCTTCCAGAGCACGGTGTTCTGGTCCGGGTCGGCGAAGAATGCGGCGATCATGTCGGCCGGGCTGGGGTGGCCGTCGTTCAGCCCGTCGAAGCTGAACTTTCGGTACTCGCCAATCACGATCGCGAGCACCGCGACGTTGCCCTTCACGGCCGCGCAGACGATGACGCGGGTGGGGTTGGCACTGCCTGATCCGTCCTGCGGCGCGACGTCGTACGCGGCGCCGTAACCGAGCTGGTAACCGACGGACGCGTTTGGTACGACGTACGACTGTTGCGCATCAGGCAGGTGGGCGGCAACCCAGGCCTCGACGACCTGTTGCGGTGTCTGGCCGTTCGACGCGACGCCCTTGAACTGCAGCAGGCCCGCCTTGCCGTAGTCGAGGGTGAGGTTGTCTGCCTGGCTCGCCGGCGTCACCTTGCCGGCGCCGGGGACGTCGAAGTAGGTGAGGCTGAAGCCGTACTGGGACGACGTGTACGGGTGACCCGCCTGCACCGGCGGACCGGTCGGTGGCCGGTAACAGGTGAGGCCGCAGTTCGACGGCGAGGGCCGCGCAATGATCGCAATCACCGCGAGCAGCACGCCCACGGCGCCGAGGCCGCCAGCGAGCAGGTACAGCATCTTCTGGTGGCTGAGCCGGCGCGGCACCGCGGTCGTCGGCGCGACGGGGTAGGGCATCACCACCGATGCCGGTGGCGGTGGCGGGGGTGCGACCGGTGGCGGCGGGGGCGGCGGCGGCACTGCGCGGCTCATGACGTCTCCTCCGCGGCGGGTTGCAGGGACAGCCGTTGTCGCGACGCACGGCTGACGGCGATCTCGGCCGCGCCGCAGTTGGGACAGAACGGTGCGGCCGGAACGACGTGATGGCAGTGATGGCAGACCCGCGGTGATCCGATCCGGACGTCGTGCGCCTCGTGCAACAGCACGTGGTGCAGCCCGATCCGCAATGCGATCAGGTACGCACCGGCCGCGGCGAGATGCGCGACGATGACGACCGCGTTGCCGGGCGTCGAGATGTCGGTGTAGCCAAG
>JAVEEG010000092.1 GCA_030840585.1 Frankiaceae bacterium
AGGGTGGCGTGTCCGCTTGGGCCACCCAAGTCGACAAGACCGCGCCGGTTTACTAGCCGCCGCCGCCCCTCCCTTTCGCGACTTCGGAGGGCTGGTGACCACGACACGCCGTAAATCCGGCCCGAAAATGGTCGCCAGCCCTCCGAAGTGCGTGTGGCGGGCCTAGCTGTCGAGCAGTGTCGCTTCTTGCTCGGCCGATAAGCCGACGCCGGGGCGCGGGGTGTAGGCGCCGTCCGCGCGGGCTTTGCTGACCCAGTCATAGGTGTCCCGAACCGTGTCGGCGAGCGGTCGCCAGGTGAACCCGGCCGCGCGGGCCTTGGCCAGCGATGCGCGCATCTTCGGCCACCAGTCCGGCTCCGCGCACAGCGGCAACTCGTCCTTCGCGCCGACCCATCGCACCTCGGGCAGCGGTACGTCGAGCGCCGTCGCGATCGTCGTAAGGACCTCGGCGAACGTCGGCGCCGGCTCCGGCGCGGTCACGTGGAACGCGTCGACGGTGCCGGCCTCGATCTGCGATACGACGAAGGCCGCGAGGTCGCGCGCGTCGACCGCTTGCAACGGCTGCTCGGCGTCGGGGCCGGCCATCGGTGACCGCCCTTCGGCCACCCGCTCCACCCAATAGGTGAACCGGTGGGTCGGGTCGTGCGGCCCGATCACGTAGCCCGGCCGGATCACCAGCAGCCGGTCGCCGGCCAGTTCGGCCGCGACCTGCTCGCAGGCGACCTTCAATTCGCCGTACTTCTCCATCGTCAGCTCGTCGTCCCAGGCCGGCTCGGCCAGCGCGGCGGTCTCGTCGAATCCGGTCTCCGCGACGTGCTGGCCGTAGACGCTGATCGTCGAGACGAACGTGTAGTGCCCGGACCGGTCGCCGAGCGCCGTGAGCAGCCGGCGGACCTGACCGGGCACGTAGGCGCACACGTCGACGGTCGCGTCCCACGACCGGCCGTCCAGCTCGGCGAGCGAGCCGTTGCGGTCGCCGACGATGTGCTCGGCCTGCGGGAACGCGCCGGGGTCGGTCTTGCCGCGGTTGAACAGCGTGACGTCGTGGCCGCGATCCAGCGCCGCCGCGACGATTGCCCGGCCCACGAACGACGACCCACCGATCACCAGGATTCGCATACGGCGGACGCTACCGCCGTAGGCTCCCGCCGTGTCCGCCCCGCTCACCGTGTTCGCTCAAAGCGTTCTGGACGCGGTCGACCACATCCCGCGCGGGCGGGTGATGTCGTACGGCGACGTCGCGGAGTACGTCGGCGCGGGGTCGGCCCGCGCGGTCGGCACGGTGATGGCCCGGCACGGCGCCGAGGTGCCGTGGCATCGGGTGCTGCGCAGCGACGGGACTTGTGCAACTCACAAGTCCGACCGGCAGCTCGCGCTGCTGCGGTCGGAGGGCGTGCCGATGCGCGGCGAGCGGGTGGACATGCCAGCGGCGAGATGGGACGGCCACTGATCACATTTCGGTCTCGGCCGAAATTTGGCTAAAAGGACATCTCCGGCTTACGTCGAAGTGGCCGCCACCCGTCCCGTAAGTCATGGAGGAGAGCCCATGCGCCGTCTCGTCATCGCCGCCGCCGTAGGCGCGGCCGTGGTCGGCACCGCCGTACCGTCGCTCGCACTGACCGTTAACCCGCCCGGCGGTGGGGTGCCGTTCGGCACCTCGCGCGACGGCGGCAAGGTGTGCGTCTGGTTCAGCGAGCAGGTCCCGCAGTGCGTGAACGCCAACCCGGTCCTCGACACCATCCCCGGCACCATCCAGGTCGGCCCGGCCACAGTGACGGTCAGCACCGCCAACAACGGCGTCGCGGTCGGCACCGCGCTTGGCTCGCAGCCGCTCGTCGGCGCGTCCGTCAGCAGCAGCGGCCGGGTCTGCGTGGGCATCAGCCTCCAGGTCCCGATCTGCCTCCCGGCCGAGCTCGGCTGACCGACTCATCCCCGAAGACTTTCCTAGAGGAGATTTCATGCGTCGTCTCGTCATCGCGGCCGCCGTCGGCGCCGCTGTCGTCGGCACCGCCGTACCGTCGCTCGCGGCCCAGACCCCGAAGGGCACGCTGCCGGTCGGTGCGACCGTGCGGACCGACAACGGAGTGTTCGTCGGCACCACGATCTTCGGCCAGCCCGGTGCCGCTGCCGGTGTCGGCAACGGCCAGGCTTGTGTCGGCTTCAGCTACGAAGTGCCGCAGTGCGTGGGCACCCCGTCGGTCGACGAAGCCATTCCCGGCACCATCACGGTCGGCCCGGCCAGCGTCACCGTCAGCACCGCGAACGGCGGCGTCGCCGTCGGCTCGTCGCTGGGTTCGCAGCCGCTCGTCGGTGCGTCGGTCGGCAACGGTTGGGTCTGCGTCGGCTTCAGCGAAGAGATCCCGTTCTGCTGGCCGCTGAACTCCACCAATGGAGCGGCGGCCACCCCGCGCCAGCAGCTTCCCGGCGGTGGCGTCGTCTTCTACCACGACGACACCCGCACCGCGGTCGGCGTCGGTGACGTCGGCGTGATCATCTACAACGACGGGCGCATCTGCCCGGTCGTCAGCACTCAGAACTGGCGCTGCATCCCGGCCGACCTGGCCTAGACCCCCAAATTTCCAGAGGAGAACTCATGCGTCGTCTCGTCATTGCCGCCGCCGTCGGCGCGGCCGTCGTTGGTACCGCCGTACCGTCACTCGCGTCCCAGGGCAGCGCGCCCGGTACGACGCTGCCGGTCGGTGTCACGTACAGCACCAACGGTGGCGTCTTCGTCGGCACCACGATCAACGGCCAGCCGGGCGCCGGCGCGTATGTCGCCAACGGCCGGGCCTGCGTCGGCATCAGCTACGAGGTCCCGTTCTGCCAGGACCTGCCGCCGGTGACCGTCACTGCGCTGCCGAAGCAGATCAACGTCGGACCCGCCTCGGTGTACGTCGACACCACGAACGGCGTCGCGGTGGGCACGGCGCTCGGCTCGCAGCCGCTGGTCGGCGTCTGGGTCGCCAACGGCAAGGTCTGCGTGGGCTTCAGCGAAGAGATTCCGTTCTGCGTGGGCGTCCCGCCGATCACGGGCCCGGCGGCCGCGCCGCGCCAGCAGCTGCCGGTCGTGCTGTACCACGACGACACCCGTACGGTCGTCGGCGTCGATGACATCGGCGTCGTCATCTACAGCAACGGCCGCATCTGCCCGGTGGTCAGCACCCAGGACTGGCAGTGCATCCCGGCCGACCTCGGCTAACAGTTTCGGCGAACTGTCGGGGGG
>JAVEEG010000094.1 GCA_030840585.1 Frankiaceae bacterium
ACCGCCGTGGTGATCTCGACGCTGGCCGCGCCGACCCGCGGCCGCCCGGCGCGCGGCGACGACCCCTCGACGAGGTGCTGCTCGACGAAGTGGATGTACTCGCGGTCGACGGTCGCCTCGTAACTCGTCGCACCGGCCAGCGCCGCCGCCGACGCGCCGATCTGGTGCACGGCGACGTGGTCCGGGTGGCCGTAGATGCCGTTGCCGTCGTAGTGCACGATCGCGGCCGCGTTCTCGGCGACGGCCAGGTCGGCCAGCCAGGACGCGAGCGGGTGCTGGCGGGCCCGGGCCAGCGCGCGACGGTGCCGGTTCGCCGGGTCGCCGGGCATCCCCGAGTCGCGGCGGCCCATCAGCACCAGCCGCGCGACGCCGAGTGACTCGCACGCCGCCTCCAGTTCGGCCAGCCGGCGGCGCGCGACCGAGTGGCCCAGCGGCAGCGGGAACAGCGGTACGCCGAGCTCACCGGCGGTGGCGGTGACCAACACCACCCGGTGGCCGTTGTCGGCCAGCCGGCGCATGGTCAGCGCGGTGAAGATCGCTTCGTCGTCGGGGTGTGCGTGGAAGAAGAGAACCGTGGACACGGCGGGGATCCTTCGGGTAGTCGCTGACGGAGGCCGGGCTCAATGAAGGCTGGGGCTCAACGACAGCAACAACACGAGCAGCGGCAAGCCAGCTCTCGTGTCATGTCTACGAGTGAAGCACGGCCCGAAACTGTCGCGCTACGGAGGTACGTTGAATTTCATGACCAGCCTGGCCGACCGCCCCAACACCGCCCTGCTCGTGATCGACGTCCAGAACGACGTCGTCAGCGGCGCCCACAACCGCGACGGCGTCGTCGCGAACATCGCCACCCTCGTCGACAAGGCCCGCGCCGGCGGTGTCCCGGTCGTCTGGGTGCAGCACTCCGACGACCACCTGAAGCGCGACACCGAGGGCTGGGAGTACGTCCCCGAGCTCGTCCGCGCCGACGCGGAACCCTTGATCCACAAGAATTACGGCGACTCGTTCGAGGCGACCGATCTCGAAGACGTCCTGGCCGAGCGCAAGGTCGGCCGGCTCGTCGTGGCCGGCGCGCAGACCGACGCCTGCATCCGCTCGACCCTGCACGGCGCGATCGTCCGCGGGTACGACGCCATCCTCGTCGCCGACGCGCACACGACCGAGGATCAGAGCGAGTGGGGCGCGCCGCCGCCGGACCAGGTGATCGCGCACACCAACCTGTACTGGGGCGAGCAGGCGGCGCCCGGCCGCCGTGGTGGCACGGTGACCGCCGACGCCGTCGACTTCGCGAGCGGCAGCGCTTAGGCGGTCACGGGGGCGCCGTAGCGCAGGCCGTCCATCAGCAGGGAGGCGACTTTCGCGCCCTGCTCGGCACCGCCGGGTGCGTCCGCCATGAGGCAGACGCCGGACAGCGCGCGGAGCAGATCCATGCCCTCGACGCCCGGCCGGATGGTGCCGGCCTCGGCCGCCGCGTCGACCAGCCGGCCGATCGTCGCCTGCACCCGGGAGTGCGTCGAGACGAACAGATCCGAGTCGGCCGAGACGACCGACTTCAGGTACGTCGCCAGGCCCTTCTTGGTGCCGACGTAGGCGACGAACCGCTGCATCCACTCGGCCAGCGCCGCGTCGGGCGGCAGCGTTGCGGACAGCTCGTCGGCGCCCTCGCAGAGCAGGTCGACGTTGTGCCGGTAGACCGCCTCGATCAGCGCGTCGCGGGTGGGGAAGTGGCGGTAGAGCGTGCCGATGCCGACCTCGGCCGCCTTGGCGATCTTCTCCAGCGATGCGTCGACCCCGCAGGTCGCGAACGCGTCGGCGGCGACGTCGAGCAGCCGGTCGCGGTTACGGCACGCATCCGCGCGCTGCGCCCGGGCCATCACCGCGGAGACCTCCGAAATCTCGTCCCGCTAACCGCTTGACAAAGCGGAGGCTGCCTCCGGTATGTTTTCCGGAGGCGGCATCCGTTTACGGGCCCAAGCGTAAGTCGCCCCGCAGCAGATCGCAAGCGACCGCAGTACGGAAGGCATGACATGACCACAACCACCCTCGCGAAACCGGCCGCGACACCCGCTCAACCGCGGGACCGCCGGTGGCTCGCGCTTGCCGTGATCGGCGTCGCGCAGCTGATGATCATCCTCGACGCGTCGATCGTGAACATCGCGCTCCCGCACGCGCAGGCCGCGCTGCACATCAGCGACGCTTCGCGGCAATGGGCGCTTACCGCCTACACCCTGACCTTCGGCGGCTTGCTGCTGCTCGGCGGCCGGGTCGCCGACTACCTCGGACGCAAGCGCACCTTCCTGATCGGGCTGTTCGGCTTCGCCGGCGCGTCGGCTCTCGGCGGGTTCGCGCAGTCGGCCGGCTGGCTGTTCGGCGCCCGCGCCATCCAGGGCGCCTTCGCCGCGCTGCTGGCCCCGACCGTCCTCTCGCTCATCACCACGACGTTCACCGAGGCGCACGAGCGGGCGAAGGCATTCGCCGTGTACGGCGCCATCTCCGGGACCGGCGCCGCCGTCGGGCTGATCGCCGGCGGGGCGCTGACCGAGTTCCTCTCGTGGCGCTGGACGTTGTTGGTCAACACCCCGATCGCGCTGGTGGTCGCCGCCGCCGCGTGGCCGTTGCTGACCGAGAGTCGGGCCGAGGGCAACCGGCACTTCGACGTACCCGGCGCCCTGGTCGCGACCGGCGGACTCGCGCTGCTCGTCTACGGCTTCACCGAGGCGTCGTTGCACGGTTGGGCCGCGCCGCGAACGTTGACGTTGCTCGCGGTCGCCGCGCTGCTGCTGGCCGGCTTCGTGGCGTGGGAGACGCGGGCGGCGAACCCGATGCTGCCGCTGCGGATCGTGCTCGACCGCAACCGCGGCGGCGCGTACCTCGCGTTCTTCCTCGCGACGCTGTCGCTGTTCGGGGTGTTCCTGTTCCTCACGTACTACTTCCAGGGCGTGCTCGGCTACAGCGCATTGCGGGCCGGTGTCGCGTTCCTGCCGTTCCCCATCGGCGTGATCGTGTCGTCGACCATCGCGTCGAAGACGTTGCCTCGGTTCGGCCCGCGGGTGCTGGCGACGGCAGGCTTCGGCTCCGCTGCGCTCGGGATGCTCTGGCTGACCCAGCTGCCGGCGACATCGGCGTACGGCACGCACGTCGTGCCGTCGATGCTGCTGATCAGCCTCGGCATGGGCCACGTGTTCGTGCCGCTCGCTTCGACCGCGCTGCTCGGGGTGCCCAACCACGATGCGGGCGCGGCGAGTGCGCTGGTGAACACCATGCAACAGGTCGGCGGATCGCTCGGCGTTGCGTTCCTCAACACGATCGCGACGAGTGCGACCGCGTCGTACGCCGCTGCGCACGGTGGGCTCTCTCGCGCCGCGGTCGTGCACGGCTTCACCAGTGCCTTCGCGGTCGGGGTCGGCATCATGGCGCTGGCCGCGATTGTGGTGCTCACACTCATCCGTGCCCGGCGGCGCGACGACATGGACGCCGGCGACAGGGTGTACGACGTGGACGTGCGAGACGCCGCGGTGGCCGCCGCATAGAAGGCATCGTCAGGTCGGGACACTCGGTGGATGGATTTTCAGGACGTCGTCGACCGGCGCCGGATGGTGCGCAACTTCACTGACGAACCGATCGACATCGAGACCCGCGACCGGATCCTGCGCAACGCGTTGCATGCGCCGAGCGCCGGCTTCTCGCAGGGCTGGGCGTTCCTCGTGCTCGAGAGCCCGACCGACCGTGACCTGTTCTGGCGTAGCACCGGCGCGGCCCAGCCAGACGACGGCGGCGAGCCGAACCCCTGGCTGGACGGGATGCGACGCGCGCCGCTGATCGTCGTACCGCTGTCCCACCGCGACGCCTACCTCGACCGGTACGCGGAAGCCGACAAGGGCTGGACCGACCGAGCCGAAGCGCGGTGGCCGGTGCCGTACTGGCACATCGACACCGGGATGGCGTCGCTGCTGATGTTGCTGACCGTCGTCGACGCCGGCCTCGGTGCGTGCTTCTTCGGCATCCCGCCGGAACATCACGGCTCGTTTCGTACGGCGTTCGAGGTACCCGAGGCTTATGTCCCGATCGGCGCGCTCGCCATCGGCCATCGTGCGCCGGACCGCGCGTCACCGTCGTTGCGCCGCGGCCGGCGCGGCCTCGACGACGTGGTCCATCACGGCCGCTGGGCGTGATGTCCGAAACCGCACGCACCTCACCGTCAGGCCTCGTTTGGCTAACGAATGACTCGAAGTGACTACGGACGGCTGGCACCGAACCTGCCTAACGTGACCACTGGGTGCCCGCAGGGGTGTCATCCCAGGCTGATCGGATTTTGCGCGCATGGTCTCTCGGATTCGTACCGCCGCCGCCGTGGCTGCGGTCCTCCTCGCGGTCAGCGCGGTCGTCGTACTCGCGTCGTTCGGGTATCGCTGGGCCCCCGCGATCGGCTGTGGCGTGCTGGCGGCGATCGCGGTCGCGGTCGTCGTGGATCGCGACCGGCGGGCACTGGCCGAGGCGCGCACCCAGTTCGCGGTCGCGTTCCTGAACTCGCCGTTGGGGCTTGCGATCGTCGACGCGGACGGCCGGTTGGACCGGGCCAACGGTGCCTTCGGCAGCCTGTTCGGATTCACTCGCACCCAGCCGGGCGCCAGCCTCCCCGAGCTGTTCCCCCCCACGAGTCGGGACGCGATTTCCGTTGCGCTGCAAGCGATCAGCATCGGTCACGCGCCCGGCAGCCGGATCGAAGTCAGCCTGCCCGGTGAGTACGACGACCGTTGGTTGCTCGTCGTCCTGACGCCGCTGCATCGGACCGAACGCTCCGGCGCGATCCTCGTGCAACTGGAAGAGACGACCGAGCGGCGCGCGGCCGAGAACATCCTGCACGACCAGTCGGTGCGCGATCCGTTGACCGGGCTCGGCAACCGCGCGGCGTTGTTCCGCGCGCTCGACTACGCCGTCGCGAGCGGGGGCGCGGCCCGCAGCACCGTGCTGTTCGTCGACCTCGACCGGTTCAAGTGGGTCAACGACACGCTCGGGCACGCCGCGGGTGATGCCGTACTCGTCGAGACGGCGTCTCGGCTGCGGTCTCTCGTCCGTCCCGGTGATCTGGTGACCAGGGTGGGCGGTGACGAGTTCGTCGTCGTACTGCGTGAGTTGCACCGGGCGGAGGATGCGCGCGACGTCGCCGACCGAGTCGTCGCGACCCTGCGCGAGCCGATGCGGATCGACGGTCACGACGTGACGGTGTATGCCAGCGTCGGCATCTCGATTGGTAACTCGCGCGAGGACACCGCGCAGCAACGGCTGGCCGACGCGGACAGCGCGATGTACCGCGCGAAGCAAGCGGGTGGCAACCGGGTCGAGCTGTTCACCACGCCGATGCGACGGGCCCGCGAACGGCACTTGCAGATCGACTCGGAACTGCGCGCCGCGCTGCGGGCCGAGGAACTCGATCTGCACTTCCAGCCGATCGTCAACCTGCGCACCGGCACCTTCGACGGGGTCGAAGCGTTGCTGCGCTGGCCGGCCCGCGGCGACGACATCGAAGCCGCGATCGCGGTGGCCGAGGAAAGCGAGCTGATCGTCGAGATCGGCGAGTGGGTGCTGTCCCACGCCACCGGCCGCGCGCCGAACTGCCTGGTCGGTGTCAACGTCTCGGTTAGGCAACTGATCCGGCCGCAGTTCACCGAGACCGTGCTGCGAATGCTCGCCGCGGTCGGGATGGCGCCGGAGCGTTTGTGCATCGAGGTCACCGAGACCGCGATCGCGGAGAACGTCGACGCGGTCGTGGCGGCGCTGCGCGAACTGCGCGCCGCCGGCGTCCGCGTCGCGATTGACGACTTCGGCACCGGACATGCGTCGCTCACCTATCTCGCGAAGTTCCCGGTGGACGTCGTGAAGATCGACAAGTCGTTCGTGCAAGGGCTCGGCAACGACGCGGCGAGCGGCGTCATCGTCCGCAGTGTCGCCGCGATGGCACACGCACTCGGCATGACCGTGATCGCCGAAGGCGTCGAGAACCTCAACCAGCTCGAGATCGTGCTGGAAGCGGGTTGTGACGCGGCCCAGGGCTACCTGTTCTCCCGGCCGGTGCCGCGCCAGCAGTGCGTCGAGGCGCTGGCGAACGCGGTGCCTTGGCCGGTCGGGTTCAGCGGCGCCCGGGCGAACGCGTCCACGCCCAGCGTCACTCCGATCGACCCCGCGCGGCGGTACCGGCTGCTGCTCGACCTCGCGCGTGACGTCACCGGCCGGCTCAACCTCGACGAGGCACTCGCCTCGTCGTTCCACGCGTTGCGCCAGTTGCTGACGTTCGGCGGCGGATCGATCCAGCTCGTCGACGGCGACGTCGTACGGCTCGCGGCGGCCGACCCGCCCGCGACGCCCGATGCGTACGAGACGTTGATCCCGATCGGCAAAGGCATCGGCGGCCGCATCGCGGCCAGTGGTGAGCCGCGCTACATCCCGGACATCCTGCGCGACCCCGACGTACCGAGCTGGCGGGCGACGTCGGCCGGCGTGCGCAGCTACTTCGGGGTGCCGCTGATCACCGAAGGCACCGTGATCGGCGTCATGCAGATCGACTCGGCGGACGTCGATCCGTGGAGTGAAGAGGACCGGTTCATGGTGCTCGCGTTCACCCCGATCGTCGCCGCCGCGATCCAGAACGCCCGGCTGTTCGAACGCGAAGCCGCGCAGGCACTGCTGCCCCGGCAACGCGAGGACCGGCACGACGCGTCGGTCCGGGAGGAGTTGTCGTGACGCGGTTCCCGCACCGGCATGTCATCGCGTTCGTCAGTTGCCTCGCCGCGGCGTTCCTGCCGTCGATGATCCTCATGCCCGCGTCGGCGACACCGCCGTTGCACCTGCCGCACTTTCCCGGCGCGCTGCAACTGACCGCGGATTTCCCGTACGGGCTGACCCAAGGCGAGCCGAACATCAAAGCGGATCGCAACGGCACGCTGTACGTGATGGCCGCTGGGTCCACCCCGATCGGCTGCGAGTTCTGGACGCTCCCGCCGGGTGCGCGTACGACGGCGTTCCGCGGCGCGCCGGATCAAGGTGCGGGCGGCGGTGACTGTGACCTCGCGTTCAGCCCGGACGTTCCGGCCGGGCAGAGCGCGCAGACACTCGCGTACGCCAGCCTGACGTTGCCGGACATCACCGTCGGCCGGTCGGTCGACGGCGGGCAGAGCTTCACGACGCCGAACCCGGTTGGCAGCCAGATCGTCGCGGACGACCGGCAGTGGCTCGCGGCAGCCGGCGGCAACACGTTCTACCTGTCGTCGCACATCGTCGCGAGCGACAACATCGCGGTGTCGAAGTCGACCGATGGTGGCCAGACCTTTTCGTTCGTCGGCATGGCTATCGACGCCGCGCACTTGCCGCAGGCGGCGTATAACAACGAGCTGTCTCCGTTGGTCGTCGACCTGACCAGCCCGGCCAACCCGAAGCCGCTCTACACGATGTTCAGCGCGCCGTCGGCGGCGGCGGCGAACGTCAACTCCGGCGCCGGTACGACACAGAACAACAACAACGCGCTGTATCTCGCGTCGTCGTTCGACGGTGGCCAGACCTGGGTGGACACGCCGATCTACGTCGGGCCTGCGACGGCGTCGTACAACCACATCTTCCCGACGTTGTCGATCGACAGCTCTGGTCAGTTGTGGGCCGCGTGGTCGGACGACCTGCACGTCTACGTGAGCCATGCGACGACCCGGGGGAGTACGTCGAACCTGCCGGCCGGCAATCCCACGTTCGATCCGGATGCGGGCGCGTCGATCGTTGCCGAAACGGTGGCCGACCTCACAACGACGCCGCCGGGCACGCTGCCCTGGACGTCGCCGGTGCGGCTCGACCCGCCGGGCACGACCGCGAACGTGTTCGCATGGGTCGCCGGCGGAGGGCCGGATCGCGCCGACGTGGTCTGGTATTCGGGCACCGGCACCGGCAGCGGTCCCGACGATCCGAGCGCGCAATGGATCGTTCGCTACGCCGGCCTGCACGAGACGAAGAAGGGCCTCGCGGTGATCCCGCAGGTCGCGAGCAGCCACGTGATGCACGTCGGCCAGATCTGCGAAACCGGTGTCAACTGCAGCGTCAACGGCAACCGTGACCTGCTCGACTTCCTCGAGGTGACGATCACGCCGGACGGCCGGGCCGCGATCGCGTGGTCCGACGACACCGCCGCGCCGCCGGCCGCGCAGATCTACGTCGCCGAGCAGTGCGACGGCGTCAACGCGCTGACCGGCGACCAGCTCCCCAACACCTGCTGACACTGCCGGTAGCGTCCGGGACATGCCGACCGCGGCCGCCACCCTCGACCTCCCGGACTTCGACCCGGCCGATATCACCCTCAACGGCACCGCGTTCCACGACACGATGCACGACCTCGCCGCGCGGTCGTGGCTCGCGCGCATCCCGTTCGGCTACCTCACCCTCGACCGCGAGGCCGGCGAGTTCTTTCTCCGGACCCGAGCAGCGACGTTCCCGGGCCAGCTGATCGCGGCGCTCGGCGGAGTCGAGGACGGGCCGCTACGCCAGGAGATCGACCGCAACATCCTGCACGTCGACGGTGCGGATCATCAGCGGTTGCGCAACCTGCTGAACCCGTCGTTCACGCCGCGCGCGGCCGATCGTTGGCGCCCGGCTATGCGCGAGATCCTCGCGTCGTTGCTCGACCCGATCCGGGCGAGCGGATCGACCGAGTTCGTCGAGACGATCGCGAAGCCGTACCCGTCACTGACGATCGCGACCGTGATGGGTGCGCCGGCTACGGACGCGATGCGGTTGCACGAATGGTCGGCGTGGATCCAGCGGCAGTTCGACGCGCCGAGCCTGATCAGCCAGCGGGACCGGATCGAGCAGGCGGTCGTCGAGTTCTACGAATGGTGTGACGCCCTCATCGACCGGCGCCGTCGGTCGCCCGGCGACGATCTGATCTCGACGCTGATCGCGGCGGAGGCCGAAGGCGACCGGCTCAACGATGTAGAGCTGGTCAATCTCGTCCTCGACGTGCTCATCGGCGGTGTCGATACGACGCAGTCACAACTCGCGCATGCGATGCGTTTGTTCGCGACCCACCCCGAGCAGTGGCAACTGCTGGGCAAGGATCCGGAGCTGGTGCCTCGGGCGGTTGACGAAGTGCTGCGGCACGAGCCGGTGACACCGTTCACCGCGCGGTTGCTCGTCGATGAGGTCGAGTACCGCGACATCACGTTCCCGGCCGGGACGCTCGTCATGGTCTGCTCGTTCACCGGCAACCGCGACGGCACCGGCCCGGCCGAGTTCGACATTACGGCGGACCGCCCGGCCGGCCGGGTGATGACGTTCGGTGCCGGCATTCACTTCTGCGTGGGTGCGAACCTCGCGCGCGCCGAACTGCAAGAGGCGCTGCGGCTGCTCGCCGTCGCGATGCCGGGGCTACGTCTCGACGGCGACGTCGTACTCGGCACGGTGCAAGGGATCTACGGCATCGAACGGCTGCCGCTGGCCTGGGATACCGCTTAGGGCGTGCCGCACATCCAGTGCCAGACCGGGTCGCGGGTCATGCCGATGTCGGCGAGGCTGCGACCGGCCGGCAGCAGTGGTGCGGTCACCGGCGCCGCGCTGGTCGCCGCACCGAGCTTGGCGGCCGGGCCGGTCAACCGGACGATGTCGATGCCGCGCGCATTGTCCGCGATGAACACGTAGCCCTTGTGCCAGTAGGCCGCCCACGTGCTCGCGTCGTTCGGCCGGTAGTAGGCGATCTGGCGCGGGTGGCGCGGGTTCGACACGTCGAGGAACCGGGTGCCCTGGGAGTAGTAGGCGCCGGCCAGCACCTGGTCGCCGCGGTCGGTGAAGTAGTGCGCCGAGTCGCAGCCGTTGCTGCCCGGCTGCCGCTCCGGCGTCCACGTCGACAGCGGCTTGAGCCGGAAGTGGGTCGCCGCGATGTTGCGCCACCCCTCGCCGTGGAACGACCCGCGCAGGTCGTAGATGGCGAACTTGCCGTAGCCCGCGCAGGACGAGGCGCCAGTGACCTCTTCGGTGACGTAGAGCACCGCGCCCTTGACGCCGTCGACCTTCGCCTTCATGTCCCGCCAGGCGTTGTGCATCAACCCGCCGCGGCTCGCGTCCCGGCCGAGCTCGGTGCCACCGCCGGCATACGGGATCGGGTCGCAACCGGTCGCGGTCTTCGTCTTGCCGTCGACCGGATCGCGGTGGCGCCCGGTCACCCAGTAACCGCGGACGCCGCCGTCACCGGAGACCCACGCGACACCGGTCGAGTCGACCTGCACGTCGTGCGCGTACGACGTCTTGCCGTCGCTGCGGTTGGTGTCGATCGGGTGCGCGCACTGCACCGGGTGCGACGGGTCCTTCATGTCCAGGGCGAAGATCGGCCGGCCGAAGCCCCAGTCGTGCGCGTCGACCGGGCTGGTCGCCGGACCACCGGTCCAGGTCCAGCGGCAGCCGCCGACGCAGGTCGTCGTGTGCCCGGTCGGCAGCAACGTCGCCGACACCGGCTTGAACACGGCCGGGTTGCTGACGTCGTACACCTCGACGGCGCCGTACGGGAACGCGGTGGTCGCGGGCGAGGTGAAGCCGCGCGGGTCGCGCGAGACGAACAGCAGGTGGCGGGCCGGGTCGACGTCGACGTCCTCGTTCTCCCAGATGTAGTGGGGGAGCGCGCCGAGCAGCTTCGGTGCCCGCGGGTTGGACACGTCGTACGACGAGATGCCGGACTCGGCGCTGACGAACATCGTGTCGCCGATGAAGTTGAGCGAGATCGCGGTGTTGGCCTCGGGCAGGTTGGCGACGAACTCGACGTTGCTGGAGATCGCACCGGCCGGCGGCGCGGCCTGGGTCGGGCCGGCGGTGGCGACGCTGACCAGGCCGGCCGCCAGCGCGGCGGCCTGGACGACGGCGAGCAAGCGAGGCGATCGCGTCATGGCGAGCGCTTCGACAGCGGGTACGCCGATCCTGCCGGGCTCGGCAGCCCCCGAAGTGTGCGCGGATGTGGTCGTCATGGCCGCCGCGGCGGCACACACTTGGCCGGCCATGGCCCGGCGGGCCGCTAGCGTCGATGGGTGACCGCTCGCCCGCTCGTGCTCGCCTCCGCGTCGCCAGCGCGGCTGCGGCTGCTGCGCGAGGCCGGCTTCGATCCGGAGGTCTGCGTCAGCGGGGTCGACGAGAGCGTCGTCGCGGACGACGATCCGTGGGTGCTGGTGCGCGAACTCGCGACGCTCAAAGCGACGACCGTCGCGGCGTCGTACCAGCAGAAGAACGCGCTCATTGTCGGCTGTGACTCCATGCTCGTGCTCGACGGCGACGTGCTGGGCAAGCCGGCCGATGCGGCCGAGGCGACCGAGCGCTGGCGGCGGATGCGTGGCCGTACCGGCGTACTGCTCACCGGTCACTGCGTCGTCGATACGGAGACCGCACGCGTCGCCACTGAGGTCGCGGACACCATCGTCCGGTTCGGCACGCCGAGCGACGACGAGATCGCCGCGTACGTCGACACCGGCGAGCCGCTGCGCGTCGCCGGTGCGTTCACGATCGACGGCCGATCCGCGGTGTTCGTCGATGGCATCGACGGTGACCCGAGCAACGTCGTCGGCTTGTCGTTGCCGTTGTTGCGCCGGTTGCTCGCCGAACTCGGAGTGGCGGTGACGTCGCTGTGGCACTGAAGATCGGATCGATCGAGGTCGAGCCGCCGGTTGTGCTCGCGCCGATGGCCGGTGTCACCAACCCTGCCTTCCGGCGGCTCTGCCGCGACTACGGTCCCGGCCTCTACGTCACCGAGATGGTGTCGTCGCGCGCGCTCGTCGAGGGCAACGAGAAAACCCGCGGCATGATGCGGCCGGACCCCGGCGCGCCGGTGCACAGCGTTCAGCTGTCCGGCGTCGATCCGCGCGTCGTCGGTGAGGCGGTGCGGATCGCGGTCGGGGAGATGGGTGCCGATCACGTCGACCTGAACATGGGTTGCCCGGTGCCGAAGGTGACCCGGCTCGGCGGTGGCGCGGCGTTGCCGGTGCACCGCGTGCTGTTCCGCGATCTCGTCCGCGCGGCGGTGCGCGCGGCGGGCACGGTGCCGGTCACGGTGAAGATGCGCAAGGGCGTCGATGACGACACGCTCACGTATCTCGAAGCGGGCCTGACCGCGGAGTCGGAGGGTGTGGCCGCGGTCGCGTTGCATGCCCGGACCGCCGAGCAGCTGTACTCGGGCGCGGCCGACTGGCACGCGATCGCGGCGCTGAAAGAGGCTGTGATTTCGGTGCCAGTGCTGGGAAACGGCGACGTATGGGAAGCGCCGGACGCAGTCCGGATGATGGCCGAGACCGGTTGCGACGGCGTGGTCGTCGGTCGCGGTTGCCTCGGCCGGCCGTGGTTGTTCCGCGACCTCGCCGACGCATTCGGCGGCCATCCGGTGCAGCCGCCGCCGTTGCTCGGCGAGGTGGTCGCGGTGATGCGCCGGCACGTGCGGTTGCTGGTTGAGTTGCGCGGCGTCGAACTGCTCGGCGTTCGCGACTTCCGCAAGCATGTCGGCTGGTACCTCACCGGCTATCCGGCCGGACCGGAACGCCGGCGGCGGATGGCCCAAGCCTCGTCGCTCGATGAGCTCGACGGGCTGCTGGACGAACTCGACCCGTCAGCGGTGCTGCCGCCCGACGTGTGGAACCTGCCCCGCGGTCACCTGCACGGCCCGCGCCCGGTGACGCTGCCCGAGCGCTGGCGGGAGACCGCCGACGACCCGACCCCGCCGGAGGGCGCGGACGTAGAGTCCTCTGGTGGTTGACGTCGTACGGGCCTCGATGGCCGACCTTGACAACGTCGGGGCCGCGCTGGCCGACGCGTTTCGCGACGACCCGGTGTTCGCCTGGCTCGTCCCGGCGGCGACCACCCGGCGGGACGCGAAGCTGCTCACGTTCTTCACCAGCATGGCCCGGTCGTACCTACGGCGGGACAAGCACTTGTACGTCGTCGGCGACGGCCGGGCGGCCGCGCTGTGGTCGGCGCCGGGTGCGTGGACGTTGCCGCCGAGCGAGATGTTCCGGGAGACGCCGAGTGCGGTGAAAGCCTTTGGCCGCAACACAATTCGCGCCGTACGGACTCAGCTGCAGGTGGAGTCGCGGCACCCGAAGGAGCCTGAGCACTGGTACCTCGGCTACCTCGGCACCCGCTGCGACTCGCAGGGCCAGGGCCTTGGTGGCGCGCTGCTGCGAGAAGTGCTGGACGGAGCCGACACCGCCGGGGTTCCGGCGTACCTGGAATCGTCGAACGAACGGAACCTCACCCTCTACCGGCGGCACGGGTTCGAGGTGGTCGAGGAGATGCGCGCGCTCGGGTCCGGCCCGACGATCTGGCGGATGTGGCGCCCCGCGACGCCGCGCTGACTCGCGCGCCGAGCCGTGAAGCTCAGGGGCGGCGCAGCCGGGCGGCCGTCGCGAACTCGCCCAACGCACTCACCGCCGCGACCGCTCCCGCGGCGGCCGCGCGCGGGCGGCTGAGCCGACCCGACGCGGCGACCGCCGCGACCAGCGCGGCATCGGTCGCGTCCGCGAGGCCCTGCAACCGCACCGCGCGCGGCACGTCCCCGCCGGGCCGGGTCGCCGCGAGGGTCACGACGCCGACGGTCATGTCGCGCACGCCGAAGTAGCCGAACAGCAACGGCAGCAACCGGTCGCCGTCGCTGGCGCCGCCGAGGCGCCGGGCCAGCGGGTGCCGCCACCGCAGCAACACCGCGCCGACGACGAGTCGCAACAGGCCGGTTGCCGCGGCGGTGTTCCACGAACGCGAGGTGTCAGTCGGGGTCACACTGACATCGTGCCCGACGAGCCCACGGTCAGTTGCGCCTGGTGCGGCACCACCGCGTCGCCACCGCCGGTGACGTGGACGGTGCAGACGGCAGCGCGCGGCATCGAGTACCTCTGCGAGCGGTGCACCCGCGACAACGTGCGCAAGATCGAGGGCAGCCTGCCCACCGACTACTGGTAGCGGTCAGAAGTTCGGCGTCGGGTACGCGCCGTGCCGCGGCCACGCGCCGTTCGTCAGGTGCACGTCCCAGAAGCCGCTCGCGCCGTCGGTGTACCAGATGTCGCCGCGGCCCGGATCGAACGCCGGCGCCGACATCGCGTGCGAGCCGCCGGACGGCGGGAGGTTGAAGTACGCCGCCTCGCGCGGGTGCCGCGGGTCGCGAATGTCGAACACCCGCAGCCCGGACATGATCATGCTGCACGCGACGATGCCGGGATCGTCTTGGCGGGGCACCGCGCAGTAGTGCGCGGCGTAACCCTGGGTCCCACTGGTCGCGCCGGGATCGTTCTGCTGGTCGGTGCCCCGCTCGTGCGGGTTGTGTACGGCGAGCCGGATCCGGCTGATGACCTGCGGGTTGCGTTCGTCACCGATGTCGATGATGCGCGCCGCACCCACGGCGCTGTCCGGGTTGTACTGCAACACGTTCGAGCTGAACTCGTCGAACTCGATCAGGTACGGGTGGTGCTTGACCGTGATCGGGATGACGTTCTGCGGGATGCTGATCTCCGGCCAGGTGATCCGCGAGATCTCGCGCAACGGCTCGTTTGCGTTGGCCAGCGTCCGGTTCTGCACCTTGCTGATGTCGAGGACGATGAGCGCGCCACTGCGGCTGTCCGGGCCGTACCCGCTGATCGCGGTGACGTAGCTGCAGCACGGCGCGGCGAGGTACGCGCGGTTGCCGTCCGGCGAGATGGCCATGCCGTGCGAGCCGTAGTCCTCGGTGTGCCAGATGATCTGCGGCAGCGACGACGTCGTGAGGTCGATCGCGGTGATGCCCTGCCGCGCCGTCGCGGTGGCCCAGAACGTACGGCCGTCCGGCGAGAACGCGCTCTCGTGTCCGAGCGGCCCGATCGGAAGCGAGCTCTGGAACACCGGCTTGCGGCAGTCGTCCGCGACGCTGTAGACGTCGACCATCCCGACCTGCGTAGCCGGTGATCCCGCGTCGGCGACGAGCAGCCCGCGCTTGGTGTTGAGCCGCAGCGACTCGTGCGGCGAGTCCATCGCCGGCGTGTCCAGGTTCGTGGTGAAGACCGGCTTGCGCGGGTTGGTCATGTCGAGCACGTAGACACCGGCCGGCCGCCCTTGCGCGGCATCGGCGGGGAACAGCAACGTGCTGTCGTAGAACGCGCACACGTGCCCGTGCTTGTCGACGTAACGCGCGACCCGGTAGCCGCCGGACGCGCCGTAGTGCGACACCGCCGTCGCGTTGCAGGTGTAACCCTTTGCCGCCCGGCCGTTGCTGAAGTCGGCGGCGGGGGTGCGCCCCTGCCAGCTCGTCTCCGGCCGCGAACCCGGACCGCACTTCGCCAGCGGCACGTGGCCGAGGTTGAGGTTGCGGGCCACGTCGAAGTACGGCGGCGCGACTCCGTGCTCGGTGGCCATCCAGGAGATGTCGTTGCCCGGCAGGTGCGGGGTGCCGACCGCTTTCGTCCCGCCGACGGCGGCGGTCACGAGGAGAACGGCGGTGATCGACGTACGCAAGGACGGGCGGCGGCGCAGTCCAATCATGTCTGGGCCTTCGACGTACGGCGGCGTACTCCTGGCCGATTTTCGCTGCGGATTAGGCCGCGAAGCCGGGGACCCAGCGCGCCATCTCGGCCTGGAACGGCGCCTCGGTGCCGAGCTGGCAGAGCACCCCGATGCCGCCGAGGGTGACCCGGTGGATCAGCAGGTACGTCGGCGGCAGGTTGAGCTGGCGGCCGAGGTGGTTGGCCGGCGACCGCGGATCGGCGACCCGCGCCGCCTCGTGGCGCAACCAGGCCCGGCTGAACCGGAACGTCTCCGAGCGGATGGGTTCGAGCATCGGCATCAGGTAGTCGAGCACCGCCTGTGCGTCGACCTGGAACTCCGGCCGGACGAAACCCTCGGCCCGCAGCGCGACGAGCACGTCGTCGGCCCGGCCTTCCAGCGCCATCCGGACCAGCGGGCCGATCGGCGCGGGCAGGCCGTTAGGCAACCGGTTGACCGCGCCGTAGTCGAGCACGGCGAGCCGGCCGTCGGCGGTGAGCCGGTAGTTGCCGGGGTGCGGGTCGGCGTGCAGCAACCCGGCGCGGGCCGGCCCGGAGAACAGGAACCGGACCAGCAGCAGCCCGGCGCGATTGCGGTCGTCCTCCGACCCCGACGAGATGATCGCCGACAGCGGCGTGCCGTCGACCCATTCGGTGACGAGCACGTTCTCGGCGGCCTGGACGACCTTCGGTACGACGATGTCCGGGTCGCCGTCGTACGCCTCGGCGAACTTCGCCTGCGACGTGGCTTCCAGCGCGTAGTCGAGCTCTTCGGCGACCCGGGCCTTGAGCTCGGCGATCAGCGGCTTGACATCGAGACCGGGGTTGACGATCGCGAACAGTCGCGCGATCCGGGCGAGCTGATTGAGGTCGGACAGCAGGGCTGGCCCGGCGCCGGGGTACTGCAGCTTGACCGCGACCTCGCGGCCGTCCGACCAGATCGCTCGGTGCACCTGCCCGATCGACGCGGCCGCCGCCGGCTTGTGGTCGAACTCGCGGAAGTGTTCCCGCCACTGCGGGCCGAGCCCGGCGGTGACGACCTTGTCGACGGTCGCCGGTGGCATCGGCGGCGCGGCGTCCTGCAGCTTCGTCAACGCGGCGCGGTACGGCGCGGCCAGGTCCTCGGGTAGTGCGGCCTCGAACACCGACAGGGCCTGGCCGAACTTCATCGCCCCGCCCTTGAGCTCGCCGAGCACCCGGAACAGCTGATCGGCGGTGCGCGCCTGCAACTCACTCGCGACGATCTCGGCCGGCCGGCCGCCGATCCGCTTGCCCAGGCCGACGGTGGCCCGGCCGGCGACGCCGAGCGGCAAGCTCGCGAGCTTGGCGCCCCGCGAGAACGCCCACCGCGGGATGTCGCTCACGCCTCCATTGTGTCCAACTCTGGGGTCGCGCAGCAGCCACATGCCGGATGTGACGAAACTGACCGCCGCCGGACCCGCCCGTCGGGGCCGTCGAGCTCGAGTACGCCGCCCATCGTGGCGGGCCGCTCGACCCCGTCGACGAAGGTGAGCAGCTGCGCCGCCGCGACGCCGGCCGCCATCGTCGCGAGCACGATGTCGCAGGGATCGACCGCCGCCGGCTCACCCACGAGTTGGGCGACGAGGCGGGGCCACGCCGGGTCGCGTTCGCCGCGGCCGAGTTCCAGGCAGCGCAGGCACGGCGTCCGGCCCGGTACGACGAGCGGGCCGACGACCGCGGTGAGGTCACGTACGCCGACGAACAGGTGGGTACGGCGGCGTACCGCGGCGAGCACTTCGGGCGCGGCGGCGAAACCGGCCGGCGCGACGACGTCGAGCCGGCGGGCGGATGTGGTCGCCGGCTCGCTGCCCCGCGCGGATGCGACCGCCGCCTTGGTCGCCGCCTCGCCGCGGCTGCCGGTGCGGATCTTGCGGATGCCGCCGGGGGCGAGGTCGGCCGGGCGGATTGGACCCTTGTCGACCACGGCGACCCGGCCGATGCCCGCGGCGACCAGCAGCCCGGCGACGGTCGCGCCGACCCGGCCGCCGCCATGCACGGTGACTGCCGTCCGGACCCGGCGCCCCATCGCGCGGGCGGCGCCACCAGGCCCGGGATGGCGAAGCGAGAGCGCGAGGGTGTCGGGGGCGAGCCGGTCGGCGGCGAGGCCGGCAGCGGGTGGCCCGTCGTCGAGCGCACCGGCCCGGCGGAGCAGGTCGAGCAGGTCGGTCGCCCGGACCGGGTCGATGCCGAGCGCGGCGGCGTCGCGAACGACGGTGGCGGCGTCCCGGCTGCCGTCGAGCAGGTCGAGCACCCGGCGGTCGAGGTCATCGACCCCTTCGAGCACGAGCGCGGCGCCGGGGGTCACCCCCAGTTGCAGCGTCGTACGGTCCCGACGGAGCAGCCGCAACCCCGGCTTGAGCGCAGGGTGGGTAGGCCGGGGCACGCAGCCGAGACTGCCAAATCAGGCCAGATCACGTCGCCTGCTGTCCACAGTCCCGCCACCCACCCGCGACTTTGCTCGACTTTCGCTGGTGGATGGCGTCCGGTCACGCTCAGCAAACCGCCCAAGATCGCCAAAAGCCGAGCAAAGTCGGAGGGAGCGGGGAAGGGCGGACACGCCGGAGGGCGACCGGGAGTGGTCCCGATCGCCCTCCTGAAGCCTGTGTCTGGGGTGTCAGGCCTTGCCGAGGATGCGGTTCATCTTGGTGCCGCAGACCGGGCAGGTGCCCTGAGCCATGCGCCGACCGGAGTCGCTCACCTTGACTTCGCCCTCGAACTGGCGCTTCTCCTTGCACTTGACGCAGTAGCCCTCGTAGGTCTCGGCCATGTGTCCTCCCTCGGTCGAGTGCCGGTCCGAGTCCCGGCCGCGAGCCGGCCGAACCCTCGGTTCACCCTACCGGTCTGAGCGTGCAGAGCCCGGGAACCGGGGTCCGGGGGTGTCGCGGCGGGGGTCGGGATAGCGTCCGCCCATGGCTGACTCCCCGCTTCGGGTCGAGCGTCGCGACGACGGTGTGGTGCTGCTCACCCTTGCTTTGCCGGACCGCCGCAACGCCATGACCGGCGAGCTCACCGCCGCCTGGGGCGCGACGATCGCGGGCCTGCGCGGCGACCGGTCGGTCCGGGCGATCGTCGTCACCGGCGACGGCTCGGCGTTCTGCTCCGGCGGTGACCTGTCGTGGATCGCGGAGTCGCCGAACCTCAACGTCGACGCCATTCGCGACCGGATGCTGCCCTTTTACCGGACCTGGTTGTCCATCCGCGAGCTCGAAGCGCCGTCGATCGCGGCGGTCAACGGCCACGCGGTCGGCGCCGGGCTCTGCCTCGCGCTCGCCTGCGACATCCGTTACGCCGCCCGCGGCGCCCGGCTCTCCGCGCCGTTCACCCAACTCGGCATGCATGCCGGGATGGCCGCGACGTTCCTGCTGCCGGAGGCGATCGGGATGGCGGCCGCGCGTGACCTGCTGCTCACTGGCCGCGCGGTCGATGCCGACGAGGCGCTGCGGCTGGGTCTCGTCAGTGCGGTCTACGAGCCGGGGGAGCTGTACGACGCCGCGCTTGCCGCGGCCTCCCGGATCGCCGGTGCGGCGCCGATCGCGACCCGGTTGACGAAGGCGGGCATGCGCGCGGGCGGGCACCGCAGCCTGGAGGAGGCGCTGCAGTTCGAGGCGCTGGCCCAGCCGGTGACGTTCGCGACCGAGGACCTGCGCGAAGGGCTGGCCGCGAACCGCGAGCGCCGTACCCCGAAGTTCATCGGCCACTGATCTGGCCGGCTGCCGCGGGCAATCGCGCGCAGGTTCGCCTAGAAGCGAACTGACGCGCGATTGCTGTCGGGGCGACAAAGTCACGAAGCCCCCGACCGGTCCTGTTGGGTCGCTCGCCTTCCCCTTGCGAGCGACCGTCCCAGCACCAGCGGGGGCTCCGTCATCGACGACGTTATGGACCGGTACCGACTGCGTCAACGAATAGCCCGATGTGCCTGTGGACGGGCTTGGGGACGGGATGGGGACAGCGTGGAGTGTCCTTGTGGACGGCATCCGTACGGCGTTGTGGACGCGGCTGATCGACCGCCGCCGACCCGGCATTGACCTGCGCGAACGCCGTCCACCCGGTGTGGGGAAAAGAAAACTCGACCCTCGTCGGCTAGCGTCCGCGACGTGGACGGCCAACTGGAGCTTGTCGTCGATCAAGCGCCGGCGGTCGAGGTCGTGCGCAGCGCGCGCCGCCGCCGCACCATCAGCGCCGAGCGGGTCGGCGACCGCATCGTGGTCCACGTACCGGCGAGAATGTCGCGGGCCGAGGAAGCCGAATGGGTCGCCAAGATGGTCCGCCGGGTGCTGGCCGGCGAGCGGCGCCGGCATCGCGGTGACGCCGACCTGCTGGCGCGCGCGGGCGAGCTCTCGGCCCGCTACCTCGACGGCCGCGCGGTGCCGGCCAGCGTCCGGTGGGTCGACAACCAGCAGCAGCGCTGGGGTTCGTGCACGCCGAGCGACCGGACCATCCGGCTGTCCCGCCGGCTCGCCACGATGCCCGACTTTGTCGTCGACTACGTCCTGCTGCACGAGCTCGCCCACCTGATCGAAGCCGGTCACGGCGCCGCGTTCACCGCGCTGATGCAGGGATTCGAGCAGCTGGCTCGCGCGGAGGGATTTCTCGACGGCGTGACGCACGCGACCCGGACCGCCGACTCCGCGACGTGAACCGGTACGTCGGCGTCCTTGCCCCGGCGAGCGCGGCGCCGCTCGACCTCGCGATGTTCGAAGACGTCGTCGACCTCGTCGCCGACATGACGCAGGTGCGCGCCTGCCTCGTCGTACCGGAGGGGTCCGCGGTCGCCGCCGACGAGGTGGCCTGGCCAGGCATGCCGGTCGTCGCCGTACCGGACCGCACCGTCGGCAGCGCCGTCGCCGCGCTGGCCGCGATCGGCGCGGACGAGGCGGGCGTCGTCGCACCGGATGCGCCGGACCTCCCGGCGCTGTTGCTGGGAAAGCTGCACAGCGCGCTCACCACTGCCGAGGTCGCGGTCTGCCCGGCGGAGGACGGCCGGTTGGTCGCGCTGGCCGCGCGGCTGCCGTTGGCGACCTGGGTGCCGCCGGTCACGCTCGACGATCCGCTGGACGCGTTGCGGCGAGCGGCGCCACGTCGCGGCCTGCACGTCGGCGCGGGGTGGCACCGGGTCCGCGACGAAGCCGATGCTCGCCGCCTCGACCCGGGTCTCGAGGGCTGGGACAACACCCGGGCCTTGCTCGGCCGCTAGCGCGACATAGATGTCGCGGTGGCGGCGATGATCATTGGGGTCAGAGCGACGAGAGGTCGATGTCGCCGCCGGGGTCGCGGTCGACGAAATCAAACGGGTCGTCGAGATCGGCCGCCGACGGCATCAGGTCCGGGTGGCCCCACAGCGCGTCGCGACCGTCGATGCCACGGCGATCGGCGACCAGCGCCCACAGCGCGGCGGCGTCGCGCAGCCGGCGCGGGCGGACCTCCAGGCCGATCAGCGAGCCGAGAGTCTTCTCCGCCGGCCCGCCGACCGCGCGGCGGCGGCGCATCGTCTCGTTCAGCGCCGAGATCGACGGCAGCGTCGGCGTCGCCGCGGCCAGCGTCACCGCGTCGACCCAGCCCTCGACCAGCGCCAGCAACGTCTCCAGCCGAGCGAGCGCGGCCTCCTGCTCCGGCGTCGCCTTCGGCTGGATCAGCCCCTCGGACAGCCGGGCCTGCAACGCCGCCATGTCGGTCGGGTCGAGGTCGCGCGACAGCTCCTCCAGCGCGGACGTGTCGATCGTGAGCCCGTCGGCGTAAGCGCGCAGCCCGTCGAGCAGCCGGGACCGCAGCCACGGGACGTGCGTGTAGAGCCGGTGGTGCGCCGCCTCCCGGACCGCGACGAAGATGCGCACCTCGTCGAGCGGTACCTCGAGGCCGGCGCCGAACGCGGCCACGTTCTCCGGCAGCAGCGCGCCCACGCCGGTCGGCCCGAGCGGCAACCCGATGTCCGTGGCACCGAGCACTTCGGTGGCGAGGGTGCCGAGGGCGCTGCCCAGCTGGCTGCCGAACATCAGCGCGCCGACCTGGCTCATCACGCCCATCAGCGGCGCCGCGGCCGCGCGCATCTCCTCCGGCAACGTCTCGGTGAACGCGCCGGCCATCCGGGTCGCGACTGGCTCGACGACCTGCGTCCAGGCCGGCTGGGTCGCCTTGAGCCAGCGCCGCCGGCTCCACGCCTCGGCCGCCGTGACCCCCGACGGCAGCGTCGTGTTGCCGTCGAGCCACACGTCCGCGAGACGGAGCGCCGCGGCGACCGCTTCGGTGTCGGCCGTGGTCGTCCCGGCGTCGGCCCCGATCGCCGCCATCGCGCCCTGCTCGGCGACGTTCCAGTTCACCGGCCCGGTCTGACCGGACATCAGGTCGCCGAGCTGCCGCAGCATCGCGCCGAGGTCGGGAGACTGCTCGCTGTCCACCTGCCCACGGTAACCAGTCAAGATGGAGACATGGCCTCGACCGCGACGGGCGTTCGCCCAGGGCGCAGCGGCGGCGCTCGCAACGGCGCCACCGTGGCGGTCACCGGCGCCGCCGGCCTGCTGGGTACGGCGCTCGTCGACGCGCTCGCGGAGGCGCCCGAGGTCAAGCGCGTGGTCGCGATCGATCCGTCACCGCCGCGGACGAAGGCGCGCCGGTCGGTGGTCTGGCGCGAAGGCGACGTACGCGACCCGGCACTGTCGGCCGCGCTGGCCGGTGCCGACGCCGTGGTCCATCTCGCCGGTGACCGCGCCGCCGACTCCGACCCGTCCGAGCGCCGGGCCCTCAACCTGCGCGGCACCGAGACGCTGCTCACCGCCGTGGCCGCCGCCGGCGTCGGCCGTGCGGTCCTGGTGACCAGCGCGATGGTCTACGGCGCCGACCCCGACAACGCGATCCCGCTCGACGAGGACGCGCCGCTACGGGCCGAGGACGACCTGACCCTCGTCGGCGACTGGGTCGAGATGGAGCGGATGGCCGACCGGATCGAGCGGGCCCATCCGTCGCTGGAGGTCACCCGGGTACGGCCGGCCTCGCTGGTCGGTGGCGAGCCGGACGCCGCGCTGCCGCGTTTGTTCGAGGCGCCGCGGCTGCTGGTGCTGAAGGGCAGCCAGCCGCACTGGCAGTTCTGCCACGCCGACGACCTCGTCTCCGCGCTGGTGTGGGCGGCGACCGGCCGGGTCAGCGGTGCCGTCACCGTCGGCAGCGCCGGCTGGCTGGAGCACAGCGAGGTCGAGGAGATCAGCGGCTTGCGCTCGCTCGTCGTACCGTCCGCGGTCGCGTACGCGACGGCCGAGCGGTTGCACCGGGTCGGCGTCGTACCGGCGCCGGCGAGCGAGCTGCGCTACCTCGCCCATCCGTGGGTGGTCGGGTCGCAGCGGCTGGCGGCCGCGGGCTGGAACCCGGCGTGGACCAACGAGGCCGCGCTGGCCGCCCACGTCAGCTCGCTCGCCGCGGTACGGCGCTCCGGTTCGAGGGTGGGCCGCAAGGACGCGACCCGGGCCGCCGCGGGTGCGGCCGTCGCGGTGGTCGGCACGGTCGCGATCGCCCGGGCTCGCGCGGCCCGGCGGCGGCGGCGCTCGTGAACGCAGTCCGGCTGGTCGCCATCCGGGAGACGCCGCTCTCGGTCGACGAGGTGCTCAGCGCCGTGATGGATCCCGCGGCCGGTGGCCTCGTCGTGTTCGTCGGCACGGTCCGCGACGTCGACGGCGGCCGGGCGGTCGGCGGTCTCGGCTACTCCGCGCATCCGGCCGCCGAAGACAGCTTGCGCGCGGTGGCGGAGTCGGTCGCGCAGCGGTTCCCCGCCGTCGCGCTCGCCGCCGTACACCGGGTCGGCGATCTGGCGGTGGGCGACCTTGCCGTGGTCGTGGCCGCGGCCTGCCCGCACCGGGGCGAGGCGTTCGACGCCGCGCGGGCACTCATCGACGAGTTGAAGCAGACCGTGCCGATCTGGAAGCACCAGCTGTTCGCCGACGGCACTGACGAATGGGTTGGTTCCCCGTAACGGCGGGCGCGAGCACGTTGACATCGGCCCTACCATGGTGCGCAAGCGACAAGCGGTCAGAGCGGCTAAGAGCGGGCGACGAATTGATCATCCTGGTGTGGACCTTGGGTCTGCCGACGGTGGCGACCCTGCTCGCGATCGCCTGGATCTCGTGGTCCACCCGCGAACGCGGCCCGGCGCAGACGCACGAATCCGTCGCCGCGCACGAGCGATTCAAGAAGGCAATGGCGAAATCGTCGGCCCCGCGTCGCGGCGCTGTGCCGCCGGCTCCCCGCCGTGGCGGCACCCCGTCGCAGCCGACCGCGCCGAGACCGCGCCGGCCCGCGGAGACCCCGAGCCGGCGCGCGTCGTAGTTAGACGGCTCAGCCGGCGGGCGGGATGTCGGGCAGGGTGACGCAGTAGTAGGTCGTGTTGGTGTAGCGCTGGTTCGGCGAATACACGACGCAGATGTTGTGGTTCTTGTCCGGCCCGGGCTGCTCCGCGAGCGCGATGCCGGCCGAGCCCGCGATCGAGCCGACGATGGCAAGACCGATAACAAGTCTGCGGTTGATCATTTGGTGTTGTCCTTCGGCTTGCACCCGGTCACTGGGGTAGTCGGAATGTCATGGCACTTCACGAAGCCGCCGGTGGAGACCCCGATCGCGTCGTCGCGGACCGGCAGGTTGACGAAAACCGTGTCGTCCGGTGCGCCGCAGCCGGCACCCACGCCGGCTTTGGTGCAGACGTGCGGGCTGCCCGGGAGTCGATGCGACCCGTCGCCAGACACCGTCGTGGTGACCGGCGCGATGTGCGTCGACGTCGGCGTGGTCACTGCCGGCGCGACCCGGTGTGCGCGTGCCACCGGAGCCGCCACCTGTTGCGCCTTGGCGACGTACGCGTGTGTCGGGGAGGCAGCGGCGTGCGCCGGCGGCGCGTGGTGGCTCCACAGCGGCGCCACCGCGGTGATCGCGAGGCCGGTCGCGGCAACCGCGGCCGCGCTGCCACCGCGCTTGGCGATATCGCGCACCCGGCCGGCGAAGCGCAGGCCACTCAGCCATGGCGCGAGCGCGACCAGGCCCATCGTCGGCAACGTGCCACCGCGGTCGGCGTACTCGCGCCGCAGCGTGCGCCGGGCCCGGTGCAGCAGCGAGCGCACCGTCGGCTCGGTCAGGTCGAACCGCTCGCAGATGTCGTCGTAGGACAGGCCGTCGACCTCGCGGGCCCACAGCACCGAGGCCTGCCGGGCCGGCATGGCCTCGAGCGCGTCGAGCGCGATCCGGGCCTCCTCGCGGGCGACGACGACCTCGGCCGTGTCGCGGCTGGAGCGGGAGCCGGCGGGCAGGTCGGCGACCGGGGTCATCCGGCCGCGGACGCGCAGCCGGTCGATGGTGAGCCGACCGGTCACGACGGTGAGCCAGGCCATCAGGTCGTCTTCGGTCGCGAGCTGCTCGCGGTGCTGGAACGCGCGCAGCAGCGCCTCCTGCACGACCTCTTCGGCCTCGTGCTGGTCGAGCAGCCGGCGGCCGGCGTAGCGGCGCAGCCGCGGCATCGCCCGGCGCAGCGCCTCGTCGAAGACCGCGGTGTCGCGCAGGTCGAGCGAACCCGGCTGCTCGGCGCTCTCCCGCGCCGCGGGTACCAGCGCCAGCGGCGGGTACGCCGGGGCAGCGGCCGGGTCAGCGTACGGCGCGCCGTTCGCAGGCGTGGCGAAGGGCAGATCCGGTGCGGTTGTCATAAGGCCCTCTTCCGCGGGCGGTGCTGGGAGCACCCGCAACTACGTCAACGGTCAAACGCAGCAAACGTCGCGGCGATCGTGGAACTTTTTGCATTGTCCCTGATTTATGACGTTTTCGGTAGGTACCCGTCCGCTCAATCCGGCCGATCCGGATGCCGATACCTCCTGCGCCACCTGTCGGCCGCTCGCGCGAAGGACTCATCCATATGGAGCACGTCGTCTTCTACCCCGCCCTCGACGGCGCCCCGGCGTTCCGCCGGTTCGCCTCGCTCGATGAGGCGGTCCGCTTCGTCGAGCACCTGCGCAACGCCGAGGGTGTCAGCGAGGTCTCCGTGCACACGCTCGCGCCGGTGCCGCTGGCATTCCGCGCCTACTACAAGGTCGAGGTGCCGCAGGACGACGCCCCGGTCGCCGAGGCTGCCCCGGTAGCCGAGGTGCCGGTCGTGCCGGCGCCGAGCGAGCCGGTGTACGACGTGCCCGCGCCCGCGGCCGAGGTGCCCGCCGTTGAGCCGGAGCCGGTGCCCGCGCTGGCCGCGGTCGAGCCGGAGCCGGTCATGGTCTCGCCGAACGGCAAGAAGAGCCTGGGCTTCTTCGCCCACTGAATCTCTCGTCGAGTGTGACGTTGTGTGTCGATCGCACCCCTGTCATTGACACACAACGTCACAGTCGACGGCGTGGGGCGGGGGATTAGTCTCGCGGCATGTCCCGGCGCGGTATCACGCTGCTCGTCGCCGCCGGGCTCGCGCTGATCCTCGGCGTTCTCGCCTCGGTCATGCCGGTGCCGTACGTGATCCTCGTGCCCGGCCCGCCGACCGACACGTTGGGCGCCGTACCCGGCGGCAAAGACCCCGTCATTTCGGTAACCGGCGCGAAGACGTACGACAGTGGCGGCCAGCTCTACCTGACCACCGTCGGGGTCGAGCCAGGGCCGTGTGACGCGCACCCGTCGCTGTGGCAGGCGATGCGGGCGTGGTTCGACTCGCACGAGGCGGTCGAGCCGCACCAGGTGATCTGCCCGCCGGACCAGAGCAGCCAGTCCGTGCAGGCGCAGAACGCGAACGAGATGACGCAGTCGCAGCGCGACGCGATGACCGCCGCGTTGCTCTACCTCGGCTACCAGCCGGTGACCCGCCAGGTGATCCTCGCGTCCGTGACGTCGGACGCGCCGTCGGCGAAGGTGCTGCAGGCCGGTGACATCGTGCTCGCCGTCGACGGCAAGCCGGTGCACTCGCCGGAGGACCTCCGCGCCGTCGTCGGCAAGACCCCGATCGGTGGGCCGATCACCGTCGCGGTCGACCGCAACGGGAAGAAGCTGGTGGTGCACACGACGGTGACGCAGGACCCGTCGACGCACCGGCCGCTGCTCGGCGTGGAGCTCGACCAGAACGCGACGTTCGCGAAGGTCGAGGTGAAGATCGGCATCGATCCCAACGACGTCGGCGGGCCGAGCGCCGGGTTGATGTTCACCCTCGGCATCATCGACAAGATGACGCCGGGCGGGCTCACCGGCGGCAAGACGATCGCCGGCACCGGCACCATCGACGGCTTCGGTCAGGTCGGCCCGATCGGTGGTATCCAACAGAAAATCGCGGCAGTGAGCGGCTACGGCCCGAGCAACGCGCCGCGTGTGCACGCGTCGTACTTCCTCGCGCCGGCGAGCGAGTGCGCCGACGCCGTGGCCGCGGCGCCGAAGAGCCTCGTGGTGATCCGGGTGGACACGCTCTCGACCGCGGTCGCGGCGCTGAAGTCCATCAAGGCCGGCCGGACCGACTACCCGCGCTGCTGAGTAAATGAGGGCCGCGGGCCGGGTTGCCGCGTACCCTCGCCCGCATGGCGCCCGCGGTCCCGTTCGCGCTGCTCGGCGTCGTTCAACTGCTCGCGGTCGCCGGCTGGCTCGGCCTGGCCGGCGCGGCGGCGTTCCCGCGGTTGCGACGGCGGGTGACGCCGGTCTTCATCCTCGGTGCGCTGGTCATGGCCGCGGCCGACGCGACGACCGCGCTCGAGCTCGGCACCCGCGAGTCGACGGCCCTCGGTTGGCTGCGGCTCGCCGGGCTGCTGCTGCTCGCGCTCGGCGTGGCCGGCGGTTCCGGCCAGTCGCTCGCGATGCGGATGCCGGCCGGCGCCACGCCGGCCGTCGTCGTACCGCTCGGTGCCGGTCCGGGTGCGGCGTACGCCGGTGGCGTGGCCGGCCTCCTCGCGGCGGCAGCGGCGTACGCCCGCGGCCGCCGGGCCGGTGCGGACCGATGGCTCGGTACGGCGCTCGCGGCTGGGCTCGGGCTGACCGGACTCGCCGCCGCGCTGGCCGGCCCGGCCCGCGACTCCACCGCGGTGGCAGTCGTGCTGCTGTCCGTGCGGGCCGCAGGCACCGCGGCGATCGCAGTGGCGTTGGTGCTGCTGTCGCGGGCCAACTTGATCGGCAAGCTGGCCGGCGCGATTCTCGCCGGCGTCGTCGCGATGGCGGCGGGTGCGGTCGGCGTCGTCGGCACCGGCGTCGCGTCACAGGTGCAGCAACAGCAACAGCAGCGATTGCTGCAAGTCGCGCACGGTGGCCAGCAGACGTTGGTCGCATTGAGCACCCGCGCGGCCTTGTACGCCAACGTCGTCACGGCGTACCCCCGCGACCCGCAGGACACGTTGCGGTTCCTGACCGGATTCTCCGAGCAACCGGACTACTTCGGCGCGATCGTGACGCACACCGGCGCGCGGGTCATCGCACCGGTCGGCAAGCCGGGACCGACGAACGTCGCGTTGGTGCAACTGCGCGGCAGCGCCGTCGTACGGGCCGCGTTGGCTGCCGGTACGCCGCCTGGCCAGCCGTCAGGTGATGCCGTGCTGCTGCCCGGCAACCCGCCGACGTTGACGGTGATCGAAGCGGTGCCCGGCCGGCCGGGCACGAACCCGGACCCGCGGGTGAAGCCGACGTTCGCGGGTGTGTACGGCGTCGGCATCGTTGACCCGTACCTGCGCGCGCTGTCGCGGCAGATCGGGTACGACGTCTCTGTCGTCGCCGGTGATCAGGTGATCGCGAGCAGCTTGTCCGGGCCGGGTCGAGCCGCGATCGCCGCCGAAGCGCGGGCCACTCGGGTGGACACGCTCGACCCGAGCGTCGACAAGGTGGTGCCGGCGCGCGGTGACGCGCCGACGGTGGCGTTCGTTGCCGTCGACCTCAACCAGGCCGGCGGGGACGTGCGGGTCGCAACGCTCGCGATCAGCCAGTCGGCGGAAGAGGCGTTGAGTGCGCAGCGCAGTGTGCTCCGCCGGATGTTCGTGACCGCATTGATCGCGTTGCTCGTCGTCGTCCTTCTCGGCATCCTGCTGGCCCGCCGGATCGCGGATCCGGT
>JAVEEG010000119.1 GCA_030840585.1 Frankiaceae bacterium
GGCGTGTCCGCCGAACCGGAGGTCACGTTCCATCCGGCGCACGAGGTCTTCACTCCGCATGCGGGCGTCGTCGCGCCGACCGCGACACCCACGATCGGTGCCGTCGACAACGTCGCGCTGATCCGCAGCGGCTACGAAGGATTCGCCCGCGGCGACATCGACGCGGTGCTCGCGCTGTTCGACCCGGCGATCAGGTGGTACACGCCGGACAGCATTCCGTTCGGCGGCAGCTACACCGGCCCGGCCGGTGTCGGCGAGTTCTTCTCGAAGCTGCCGGAGAACTACGCCGAACTGCACGTCGAGCCGGCGACACTCATCGACCGCGGCGACACCGTCGTAGCTATCGGAAGGCACCAGGGTCGCAGTGCCGTAGGCAACGAGTTCGAGATCCCCTTCGTGCACGTGTGGACGTTGAGCAACGGCAAGGCGACCAGCTTCACCGAGTACTTCGACACCGCGAAGATGAATGCCGCGCTGGGCCGGACGGAGGCCGTACATGTCTGATCCGAAGGAACTGATCCGCCGGATGTTCGACGAGGTGATCAATCAGGGTCGGATGGACAACCTGGACGAGTTCTTCGTCGAGGACTTCGTCGATCACGGCCCGATGGGTGACATGCATGGTCGCGACACGTTCCGGCAGATGGTCGAGCAGTGGCGGGCCGCGGTTCCCGACGTGCACTGCACCGTCGACAACATCATCGCCGAGGGCGACATCGTCGGCTGGACCGTGCACACGACCGGAACCCACACCGGCGACCAGCTCGGGTTCCCGGCGACCGGCAAACGGTTCGAGACGGTGAGCGCCAACATCGGCCGCCTCCGCGACGGCAAGGCAGCCGAGCACTGGGCCGAGCAAGGCATGTTCCCGATGCTGGTCCAACTCGGCGTCATCCCGGTGCCAGCGCCGGCCTAGACCAGCACGGCGCGCAACCACGCTGAGAGCGCCTTAGGTGCGTCGAAGGAGCGCAGCGACTGACGCACCGAGCGCCGAAGCGTGGTTGCGCGCAGCACTCGCTTTGGGCGCCGCTCAGGCGTTCCAGCCGACCTGGTCGTGCGTCTCCAGCTCGCGCCAGAACGTGAGCACCGGCTCCTCGGTCACGCCGACCTCCGCCATCAGCGGGCCGATCCGGTCCTGGTTGGCGGTGAAGAAGCGGTGGAAGCTCTCGGCGTCCGGCCACTCGTCGACGACCATGATCTGGCCGTCGTCACTGCCGTAGAAGCGGTGTGCGATCAGGCCTTCGGTCTTCGCCGCGTCGCTGATGGCGCGGATGCTGTCGGGGTCCGCGGCGGCGTGCTTCTCCATCAGTGCGGGGTCGCCCTTGATGTGCAGCGTCAGCATTACGGACATCTTCACTCCTTCGAACGGGGCGCCGGCCGGTTGCCTGCGCCGCCAATCACCGTCGAGGATCAGGCGACGGTCGGGATCGTCTCCAGGTCGCTGAGGACGAGTTGCCGGTCGCCGTCCTCGGCGATGTCCGCGGCTGCTTGCCGCGCGCGGTCGAGCCAGCGCGCGGTCTCCTCGCGGTCGCCAGCCACGGCATGCGCGCGAGCCAAGGCCTCGTAGGCGAAGGCGAGGTCCCAGTCACCGATGCCGGCCCGCTCGCAGTAGCCCAGGCACTGTTGCGCGTGCCAGATCGCCGGTTCGCTCCGGCCGAGAACGGCGTAGACGCGGGAGCACTGCCATTCGCTGCGGGCCCGATTCTCCGCCGTACCGACTTGCATCCAGTGGTACGCCGACGCGTGCGCGGTGTGCACCATCTCCATGTCCTGCTCGCCGGTCCGCCCGTCCAGGTCGAGCAGCGTCCAGACGTGGTTGAACAACGCCACGCCTACTTCGCGATGTTTTGTCGCGTCGAGTCCCGGATCGGTCTTCGGTGCCATGCCGCGACCGTAACCGACCTAGGCCGCCCCGGCGACCCTCCTAATAGGTGGTCTCTACCAGGTGGCCGGTGAAGTTCAGTGCGAGCGGAGGCGCCCGATCACGAGCTCGTCGGTCACTTGGCCGGCCGTGTCGATGAAGGCGCCCCACACATCTCCGGTCGGACCGAGGGCGACGTCGATGAAGTCGAGCACTCCGTCGTTGCACCGACCGGGCCCGCAGTGGCCCTGCACCAGCGGCGTCCCGGACCCGGTCACCGGCCCCGACACCACGACCGGTCGCGCGGCGAGCGGCTGCGTCATCAAGCCGAGGTAACCGGTGAATGTCGTCGCGCCGTACGAGCCCGTCCACGGCTTGCCCGGCGAGTTGGTGCTGCCCATGTACGCGATCGCCAGCCGGCCCTTCGCGTCGAGGTCGAGCGCCGGTCCCCACGCTTCGCGCACCGACGGCGGCGACACCCGCAGCGGATGGCCGAAGGTACGACCGCCGTCGCGCGACACCGCGAGGTACGGCAGCCGATCCAACGCCACCCAGAGGAAGTAGACGTGGTCCTTGCCGTCAGCCATGACCGCGGCCTCGTGATCCGACTGGCCGCTACCCGGCGCGACCAGACCGAAGCCGCCGGACACCGAAGTGTTCATGCCGTTGCGCGCGACCTGCACGCGGCTCCACGTCGTACCGCCGTCGTGGCTGATCGCCAGCCACGGCTGACCGCACCAACCGCGCGGCACGTAGAGGGCGCCGTCCGGACCGGCGAAGATCGGTCCGACATCGCCGTTGCACACCGCCGGGATCCCGCTGTCACCGCTGCCGTC
>JAVEEG010000121.1 GCA_030840585.1 Frankiaceae bacterium
ACCCGTACGCCGAGCTGTACATGTCGTACGGAACGAACGTCGTGAAGTCGTCGGCGTTGAACGTCTCCCACGGATCCGACATCGTCGGCAGCGCCTCGCGCAACCCGGCCGGCGTCGCCCGCCCGACGGGGATGTAGCGCAGGCACGGACCGAGGTCGGCGTACCCCACGTAAGTCCCGCCGACGTACACCCGAAAGGCCTCCCACGCCGGGAGCTTGCAACCGTCGGCGCCGGTTCGCCGGCTCAGCGCCGCGCGCATCGGCGCGGCCGTCGCACGGTCGGTGACCACCCGCGCCGCGATCAGGTCGGTCGGTCGGGGACCGGGCGCCTGCGGCGGCAGCGCGTAACAGACCGCCGCGGGTGCGGTATTCGGAGCGATTGTGCCGTTACTCGTGCCGCCAATAGCGATGGGCACTTGCTGGCCGTGATCCATGACGCGCCACGTCGGCACGCACGTCGGGTCAGCGCCTGCCGGCAGCAGTTGGGTGATCCAGCGGACGTGGGTGCTCGACCAACGCAGCCCGGCGAGCGCCGCCTTCACCTCGGACCGGACCCCGCACCCTTGCGATGGCGGCTTCGGGTAGTGCAGCGCTCCAGCGCTGTCGATGACGGCCAGCCGGGCGGGGCCCGCCTGCGTCAAGAAGCATCCGTGCGGCCCGGTGGCGCCGGGGATGGGCGGCAACAACAACGCCTTCACATATTCATCACCGCCGGCGATCGCGTGCTTCTCGCTGGTCCGGATCCAGTAGCCGCGACCCGGCCGCGCAGCCAGGTCGACAACACAACTCTGCACCCCGGTCGCACGGACGTCGGCCGTCAGTGGCGCGGGTTCGAAGATCGCGGCGTCAGCGGCGACCGGGCATGGCACCGATCGCGTGACCCCAGCCGGTTCGATCGTCCGGTGCGTCGGAGACGTCGTCCCGGTGCAGCCGGTGATGAGCAACAGCGAAGCGATGGCAGCAGCGCGCATGTTGAATGAACGCTGCATCTCTCACTCCGGTTCGCCGTGTCTTTCCACCCAACCGGCCCACGCGCTCGACACCATGTCATTCAAGTCATACCGCGCGGTCCAGCCGAGCGTGTCGTGAATGCGATCGACCCGCGCCACGATTCGGGCCGGATCACCGGGCCGCCGCGCGACAACCTCCGGCTCGAACGACACACCCGTCACCGAGGCGACGGTCGCGAGCACATCGCGGACGCTCGATCCGGTTCCGCGGCCGATGTTCAGCACCTGGTACGACGAGTCCCCCGAAGACACCCAACGCAACGCGGCGACATGCGCCTCGGCGATGTCGGCGACATGGATGTAGTCGCGAATGCACGTGCCATCAGCGGTCGGGTAGTCGTCACCGAAGATCTTCGGCGCGCGACCGGCAGCCAACGCCTCGAACACCATCGGGATCAGGTTGAACACACCGGGATCGCCGAGCGCCGGCGTCGCCGCACCGGCCACGTTGAAGTAACGCAACGACACGGCTCGCAACGACGAAGCCGCCGCGACATCACGCACCGCCCACTCGCCGATCAGCTTCGACCGGCCGTACACGCTGATCGGATCCAGCGGCGTGTCCTCGGTGACCATGTCGACGTCCGGCATCCCGTACGTCGCCGCGCTCGAAGAGAACACGAACGACTCGACCCCACACTCGACCGCTGCGTCCAGCAGCGCACACGTGCCGACGACGTTCTCCCGGTAGTACTTCACCGGGTCGGCCATCGACTCGCCGACCTGCTTCTTCGCGGCGATGTGAATGATCCCGCGGACCGAATGCGAGCGCAGCGTCCGCCGTACCAACGACGGGTCGAGAATCGAGCCTTCGACGAGGTCGGCCGAACCTACCCGCGAGCGCTCGCCGGTGGACAGATCATCAATAACGACAACGGGTTCGCCAGCATCAGCGAGAGCCGCGACCACATGAGCGCCGATGTAACCGGCACCGCCGGTGACCAGCCAGCTCACTCGGCCGAGCTCACTCGGCGCGGTACTCGATCGTGCCCAGCTCGACCCGTACCTGTTGCAGCCGTACGACGAGCCGCTCGCGCAGCCCTTCTGGCGCGGCGTCGTTGCCGCAGCACCGCGCGACCAGCGCCTTGACGTCTTGCTCCAACCCGAACTTGCGCAGGCATGGCGCGCACTCGTCGAGGTGCTCGCGCACCTTGTGCCGCACCGTGTCGTCGATCTCGCCGTCGAGGTAGAGGTAGACCTGCTCGATGACGTCGGCACAGTCGGTCTCGTGTGGCGATCCGCAGCTCATCGTTCCGCCTCGCGCTCAGCCGCCAGTTGGTCTTGGGCCAGTTGGTCCGATCGGATGTAGCCGCGGTCAAGGGCGTACTGCGTCAAAGCATCTCGCAAACCGCGTCGGCCGCGGTGCAACCGCGACATCACGGTGCCGATCGGCGTACCCATGATCTCGGCGATCTCCTTGTAGGAGAAGCCTTCGACGTCGGCGAGGTAGACGGCCATCCGAAAGTCGTCGGGCAGCGACTGCAGGGCTTCTTTGACGTCGGAGTCGGGCAGGTGCTCGAGCGCCTCGACCTCGGCCGACTTCAGCCCGGTCGACGTGTGCGACTCGGCCTGCGCGAGCTGCCAGTCCTCGATGTTCTCGCCGACCCCGGACTGCTTCGGCTCGCGCTGCTTCTTCCGGTAGGTGTTGATGAACGTGTTGGTGAGGATGCGGTACAGCCAGGCCTTGAGGTTCGTACCTTCCTCGAACTGGTGGAACGCAGCGAACGCCTTGACGAACGTCTCCTGCACGAGGTCCTCGGCGTCCGACGGGTTGCGGGTCATCCGCAGCGCGGCCGAGTAGAGCTGGTCGAGGAACGGCAGCGCGGTCTGCTCGAAGCGCGCGCTCCGCTGCTCGAGCGTTTCCTCGGCCATGAGTTCGGATGCTATTGCAGCGCTCCGGACGGGCGCGTCCAGGACCGCCGCTGCGCTCGTCACAATCGGGGGAACGCGGGGGCCGCGAATAGGATTCCCTGATGGCCGCCCCGCAGCACTCCCCCGCGGTGGAGGACTACCTCGAAACCATCTACGAGTTGGAGGAGTCGGGCATCCCCGTCATGCGGGCCCGGCTGGTCGAGCGGTTGGGCGTGTCGGCGCCGACCGTCTCCGAAACCGTCGCGCGGCTCGAACGCGAAGGCTTCCTCGCCCTCGACGACCAGCGGGTCGTCCGGCTGACCGAACGCGGCCGCCAGTCGGCGACCGGCGTGATGCGCCGGCACCGGCTGGCCGAGCGGCTGCTCGTCGACGTCCTGCACGTCCCGTGGCACCAGGTGCACGAGGAGGCGCACCGGCTCGAACACGCGATCAGCGAGACCCTCGAGCCCTACCTCGTCCGCGTCCTCGGCGACCCCGGCACCTGCCCGCACGGCAACCCGATCCCGGGCTCGGCCAACGCCGTCGACGTCGCCGGCCAGCTGCCCCTCGCCGACGTACCGGCCGGCGGGCGGGCCGTCGTACGGCGGATCGACGAAGAGGTGGAAGCGCAACCGGCGACGATGCAAGCCCTCGAAGAGCATCTGTTGATGCCGGACTGCGCGGTCGAGGTTGTGGACGCGAGCGGCCAAACGGTCGAGGGCCGCAGCGACAACGGCCCGTGGACCCTGGCCCGCGCGGTCGCCGCCAAGATCTACGTCACCGTCTGAAGCCACCGCCGGACCGCATCCCCGGCCGCGGCGCCGGACCGGCGGAGCGAGTGGTCGTCCGGCACCGGTACGACGGTCGGCCCGGCCGGCAGGTCAGCCGGCCCACCGAACGGATCCCGCGACCCCTGCACGACGAGCACCGGCACTCCTGCGGCGAGCAACTCGCCGGCCCGGCTCGGCGCGTCAACCCGGCCGGGCGGGCGGAGCGGGAAGGCCAGGCAGACGACGCCGGCCGCGCCCGTCGCCGCAGCCGTACGGCACGCAACCCGCGCGCCGCTGCTCCGACCGCCGGTGACGAGTGGCTTGCGGGACCGGCCGCGGACGGCGGCGACGATTTCGATCCAGGCCTGGTCGAGCTTCGGCGCGCGGTCCGGTGCGCGCCGGCCAGAGACGCGGTAGGGCTGCTCGACCCGGGCCACCGACCAGCCGGCATCGACGGCCGCCGCGGCCACGGCGAGCAGGTCCGGCGCCTCGACCCCGCCACCAGCGCCGTGCCCAAGCACCAGCATGCCAAGCGTGCGGCCACGCGGCCGGCGCAGCCACACCCGAGCCGCACCAACCGACGTCAGCACCGCACTTTGCTCGACTTTTGCGAGCGGAGGCCGCGCGGACACGCTCACGACCGCCCGCCGGAACAGCGAACGTCGAGCAAAGTCGGAGGGGTGGCCCGCCGCGAGCCGTGACGCGGCGCCGGGGTCAGCGGCGGGATTCCGCGCGCTGCTGGCAGTCGACGCACCGCTCGGCTTCCGGCCGGACCTCGAGCCGTTCGTCGGGCAGTTCCCGGCCGCAGTCGACGCAGCGCCCGTACGCGCCCGCGTCGACCCGGCCGAGCGCCTCGCGCACCCGCTCCAACTGGGCTCGCAGCACTTCGAGGCTGGCCTCTTCGCGGTCGGCGTCGGCGAGGTTGGAGCCGCTGTCGGCCGGATGCTGGTCGAGCGTCGACAGCTCGCCGGCATCGGCGCCGCCACCGTGCTCGAGCAGGGCGGTCGAGCGCTCCAGCTCACCGGCGAGTTCCTCGAGCCGAGCCCGGGCGATGTTCGAATCCACGAGACCTCCTCCGCGCGCTGCCTACCCGTGCCCGACGGTTACTAGTCTGCCCTCATGCGCGGCGCGGCCCGGCTGGCGACGGCAGTTGCGCTCGTCGTGGCGCCACTGCTGCCCGGTGTGTCAGCGGCCGAGAGCCCTGCGAAGAGCATCCCGTTGCCGCAGACCTTCCGCAACATCAACCCGGTCCGCTGCCTGCAGTTGCCATTCCGCAAGGACCGCTGCCGCACGTCGAAGGTGCCGGGCACGGTCGACGACACCGAGCTGCTGAACGTCGGCATCGGCCCGAACGGCGATCCGGCCGTCGTCACCGACCGCCAGCACCTCGTCGTGCACGGCGCCGGCGCGTATCTCATCTACGAACTCGGCCCGACCCGCAAGGTCGACGGGCTGAACGAGTTCAGCCAGCCGCAGGCGCAACTCGGCCAAGTGGTCTGGCAGGGCTTCTCCACCGGCACCCGCGCGCTCGACGGGCTGCTCGTCCTCGACCCGGTCATCGAGGCGAACCGGCTGCCGCTCGCGATCCGGATCCAGTTCGTCGACCGCCACCGCAAGCCGCGGTTGTTGCAACCCGGCGGCCGCGCACCGGTCGACGGGACCGCCACGATCACGCTGCTCAACATCAGCTCCAGCCCGCGGTTCCTCGGCGTCGGCAACGCCGCGCTGCCGCCGCTGACCCGCGCCCTCGACACGCTCTACGCCGCAGCCAAGTCCGACCCGCGCGGGCTCCCGCCGTACGCCGGAAACGGCCTGCCGGCGAGCGTCCCCGGCACCCTGATCGGGCAGACCGAGTCGACCGTGACCGCGCCGCTGCACGTCGACGGAAGGCTGACGGTGTCCGGCAGCACGGGCACGCCGGTGACCGGTCTCGGCAGCCACCCCATTGCCGGCGGCGCCACCCTCAGCGGCTTCTTGAACACGATGCCGGCGACGTTCCACGCACAACTCAACGCCGGGCAACGACTGGCGTTGAGCCTCGACGTACAGCCGTGGCTCGATCAGCGGACCTGCGCACCGCCGGACCACGGGCCGAGCTGGGCAGCGTGGGCCGCGACGCACCCGGACGCGGCCGCGATCGGCGACGCGACCGCGACCCTCATCGGCACCGCGGCCCAAGCGGCCCGGGCCGCCGACTACAGCCCGTACCTGCAAACCGACACCAACGGCCTAGCCGCGTCGAGCTTCCACTACGAGATGGCCTCGGAAGCGGCAACGCGGCGCGCTGGCAAGACCATGACCGCGAAACCCGGGGCGATCGTCGCCGCGTGTCTCGCGGGGCTGGCCATTGCCGGCAACGCCGCGCTGCTGCGTCGCCAGTGGTGAGTAGCTACGACGTGAGCTTCAGCCGGACGTCGACCTTGCCGGTGCACAACGGCTTGAAGTTCGTCGTACCGTCGTGCGGTCCGGAGAACTCCGACTCGGCCTCCGCACCCTCTTCCTGGTCGGTGCCCTCGATCTTGTAGCCCTTGCCGGTCAGCTGGGTGTCGTACGCGTCGCGCAACGAAGCCAGATTGTCGGCAGAGCCGTCGACCGCGAAGAACCAGACCTGCGTCTTGCCTTGGTTGCTGTACTTGTACGCCGTCCCGCTCGGGCTGGGTACGTCGCTCGGCAGTTGGGTCGACACGGTGTTCGACAAGTCCGAGGGGCAGGCCGCGTTGGCCTTCCCCTTGTCCTCCTCGTCGCCGCAGCCGGCTACGCCGACGACGAGCGGGATCGCGACCGCCAGCGCGGCGAGTCGACGAACGGGTGATGCGTGCATTGGTGTCCTTCCTGGACGACAGGGATGGTCAGTGGGAAGGACACGCAGGCGGCGCGCGGCTACGCAACCGCCAGCGGGTGAGCAGGTACGGCGGCCGTTGCGGCCGGGACGCCAGCGCGGGCATCCGCAGCCGCGGCCCGCCGGTGGCGAGCGGCGAGAGCCGGAGCACTTGGCTCGCGACGACGGCAAGCGCGAGTACGACGAGCAGCAGCGACCACTGCAACAGCGCGCCGAGGATCGCACCGGGCTCGAACACCGCGCCCAGATCGTGCCGGCCGATCAGCTCGGGCAGTCCGGCCGAGGCGAGTGACGCCGGCGCAGCGAGCAACGCGGGTCGGCGGCTGGCGGTCGCCAACCCGACCGCCGCGGCCGTGAACGCGAGCCACAGGACGACTGCGAGTGGTCCCATCGCCGCGCGCACGTCGTCGGTCTCGTGCACGAACGGCAGCCAGCCCGCGACGTCCATCGCATGGGCCAGCAGCGCGGCGGGGACACTCGCCACCGCCGCGGTCGGCACGCTCGGCCTCACGGGCGAAGCGTAGTCACAACACCTGGGGTACTGCGGGCAAGTTCTGTGAGAGCAGGTCGTCGGTAACCGGCGCGAACACGAATCCGTCGAAGCGAGCGAAGTACATGTCGTCCGGCGACACACCTTCGCGCGAGCTCTCGCCGTAACCGCGCTCGTCGCCGTTGGCGCCGACGATGACGTCGTGGCCGGCGAGAGTGGCCTGCAGCTTCGGCCCGGTCGCGCCCGCCTTGCCCAGCGCATCGGCGACGAGGTTCACCACGTCGTAGGAGAACATCGACCAGTCCGGCGGCTGCACGACCTGCTTGCCGCCTTGGGTCACGCCGACCTTGTCCTCGCCGAACTTCCCGACGTAAGCCTTGCGGTACTTCGCGAAGTTGGCCGGGCCGACCTCGGCGGTGATCCGGAACGACACGAAGCCGACGCCGGTCAGCCACTCCGGGTGGGCCGCAAGTCGTTGCCGGACAAGGGGATCCTCGCCGCTCGGCCCGGCCCAGATCGGCACGTTCCAGCCCGCCGACCGGGCCGCGTTGATCGCCGCCGCGACGACCGGCGCATCGGCCCAGACGACGAGGGCCGTGACGCCGCGGCTGCGGGCCGCGAGGACCTGACCGGTGACGTCGCCGGACCCCGTCGGTACGACGCTCTTCGTCGCGACGTCGATGTCGTCGCGGTTGAACGCGGTCAACAGCGACGCTTCGCCGTCGGTGCCGAACGACGTGTCGTCGGCGAGGATGCCGATCCGCGGATGCTTGGCCGCGAGGTAGTCGGCGAGCCGCATCGTCATGAACCGGTCGGCGGGCGCGAGCCGGTAGATCGTCGGCCGCTTGTCGGGATCGACGATGCTCGCGCCGCCGTCGAAGACGACGAACGTCGGCAATCCGGCCGGGCCGGTGACATCGGCCACCGCGGCCGCGCCCACTCCGTCGATGATGAACGCGGCGGCGTGGTCGGCGACCGCCTTGCGCGCGTGTGCCGCGACCTGCTGCGGCGAGCCGGCGTTGTCGAGCACCGTGACGACGACGTGATGGGTCTTGCCGCTGTACTTGATCCCGCCGTGGTCGTTGAGCTGCGCGGCCGCGAGCTCGGCGCCGTTGCGCTCGAACCGCGCGATCCACGGCGACGTCGACACCGGCGCCGACACCACGAACTCGACGTCCCCGCCGGACGGCCCGTTGTCGCTACAGCCGGTGCCGACCGCGGCGACGGCGAGCACCGCCGCCGTGATCATGGCGTTCGCAGCGATTTTCGGCGTGATCATGGCGTTCGCAGCCGGACAACGCCATGATCACGAAACAAGGCGAGGCGCACGAGGGTCGGGTCCTTTGGGTCAGTCGGGCGGGACACCAAGATAAGCGCGCGCCACCGCTGGGTCGGCGCGGATCGCTTCCGGCGTGCCGGTCGCCAGCACCCGGCCCTCGGCAAGGACGGTGACCCGGTCGGCGACCCGGCCGACAAGGTTCATGTCGTGCTCGACCAGCAACACGCCGCGACCGCTGCCGGCGAGCCGGCGCAGGATCCCGCCGAGCCGATCCCGCTGCCGCGCCGACATGCCAGCCGCGGGTTCGTCCACGAGTACGGCGGACGCGCCGGTGGCCACGGCGCGAGCGACCTGCAGCAACCGCTGCTCGGCCGTGTCCAGCCCGTCGGGGTCGGCCGCGGCGCGGTCGGTCAGGCCGGTGAGATCCAGCGCGGCGGCGGTTGCCGCGGCGCGGGTCCGCCGTTCGTGTGTCGCGGACGGCGCGGCGATCAGGTGTCGCAGGCCGGCGAACGATTTGCGGTCCCGGACCCGGGTGCCCACCTCGACCTGGCGACCCACGGGGAGCCGGCCGAGCATCGCGGTCCGCTGCAGGGTCCGCGCGACGCCGGCCTCGACCCGCGGCGCCGCGGAGGTCGCCGGCACCGGCTCGCCGCGCACCTCGACGATGCCGCCGGCCGGTACGACGACACCGGCCGCGACCCGCAGCGCGGTCGACTTGCCGCTGCCGTTCGGCCCGACCAGCGCATGGACCTCGCCGGGCCGAAGGTCGAGGTCGATGCCGTCGAGCGCGCGGACCGCGCCGTAGTCGACGACGACCGAACGCAACGTGAGCACCGGCGCCGGGTCACCGACCGTACGTTCGTCTTGTAAGGGAGCGGCATCCACGCTTTCCGCCGCGGGGCCGAGCCGGTACGGCCGCCTACCAAGACGTACGTACGGTTTGAGCAACCGCGCGGCCGGGCCGCGCAACGCCAGCACGCCGACCAGCAGCACCGCGGTCAGCACCGCACGGGCCCGCAGCGGGTCGATGCCGGCGGCGGTCGCGATCGAGTCGGCCGCCGTCGGCAGCACCGCGATCAGTGCGACGCCGAGCGCCGGCCCCCACCACGTCGCGGTACCGCCAACGAGGACCGCGACGAACAGCTGCAACGACAGCAGCGGTGAGTAGTCGGCCGGCGCGACGACACCCTGGAGCACGGCGGTGCCGGCGCCGCCCAGTGCACCGAGCGCCGCGGCGGCGGCGAGCACGGCGCGGCGGCGGCGCTGGACCGGCACGCCGAGCGAGTCGGCCAGCGCCGGCCCGGTCCGCAACGCGGCCCAGTCGAGCCCCCACGGCCCGGCCTCTGCGCGGATCAGGATCAACGCGAGCACGACGACCAGCAGGCCGCCGACGACCGCGTGCACCCACGGCTGCAGCACGATCTCGATGCCGAGGCTCGGTGAGGTGAGCGCCGCGGGTGTCGGCCGGGTGAGCCCCTGGCTGCCGCCGGACAGCCGGGGGAACAGCACCAGCGCGGTGTAGACCAGCCAAGCCAATCCCCAGGTCGCGAGCGCGAGTGACGACCCGGCCAGCCGGGCGGCGGCGAACCCAACGAGGTAGCCGGCACCGCCCGCACCGGCCACCGCCAGCGCGACCGCGACCAGCAGCGGCACCCCGTGCGCCGCGAGCTGCGTCGTACCGAACGCGC
>JAVEEG010000372.1 GCA_030840585.1 Frankiaceae bacterium
AGGAAGCGCGATCAGGTCAAAACAGCCAGCCGCGATTGCGGGTCTGACAGCGTGCGCGCCTGCGCAGGCTACGCGGCGCGGCGCTTCCGCCGTCCGTTGGCCAAGGCGCGCGCCTGCTCGGCCGGCAGCGGCGGGCTGAACAGGAAACCCTGAACAAGCGAGCAGCCTTCACGGCGAACGAAATCGAGCTGATCCTCGGTCTCTACTCCCTCGGCCGTGACGGCGATGCCGAGCCCCGTTCCAAGCCCGATGATCGTGCGCACGATGGCGGCCGTGGTCGGATCGGCAACGGACTTCACGAAAGAGCGATCTATCTTGATCCGATCGAGCGGAAGCTTCTGGACATAGCTCAGCGAGGAGAACCCGGTCCCGAAATCGTCGAGCGCGAAGCGCACCCCCAGCTCCCGCAGCATCCGCAGCGACCTGAACACCGCTTCGCTCTCGTGCATCAGCACGGATTCCGTGATCTCCAGCTCGAGGCGATGCGCCGGCAGGCCGGACGCCGTCAGAGCCGACATCACGCTCTGGACGAGGCCTGCATGCTCCAGCTGCACGGCGGAGATGTTGACCGCGACGGTCGTACCGGCCGGCCAGGACATGGCCTCGCGGCACGCTTCCTGGAGGATCCATTCACCGATGGGAATGATCAGCCGCGTGTCTTCAGCAAGCGGAATGAAGTCGCAAGGGGGTATGTCCCCGCGCTCAGGATGACGCCAGCGCAGCAGCGCTTCGAACCCGGCAACCTGCTTGCTCGCCGGATCCACCACGGGCTGGTAATTCAATGCCAGCTCGCCGTGCGAGAGTGCCTGCCGGAGGTCGAGCTCGAGCGACTGACGCGCGACGGCCGCGGCATCCATTGACGCCTCGTAGAAGCGGAAGGTATTCCGACCCTCGTTCTTGGCGCGGTAGAGGGCCATGTCGGCGCTCTTGAAGATTTGGTCAGAACTGGCGCCGTCCTGCGGAGCGAGCGCAATCCCGATGCTCACGCCCAGCTCGATTGCGTGGCCATTGATCGAGAATGGTCGAGCCAGGGCCTCGTTCAGCCTGCGGGCCAGCACAGCAGCGGCTTCGGCCGAACCCGTCCCAACTTGCAGGACCGCGAATTCGTCACCACTCAACCGGCCGACGACATCTTCTGTGCGCAGGGCGGACTTGATGCGCTCGCCGACGACCGAGAGCAGGCTGTCGCCGACCGGGTGGCCAAGCGAATCGTTGACCGCCTTGAACCGGTCGAGATCCAGACAGAAGACCGCGAAGGACGAGCCGTCGCGTTCGGCCCTGGCCAGTTCCTGGCCCAGCCGCTCGCGGAACAACATCCGGTTGGGCAAGCCCGTCAGAGCGTCATGGCGGACCATGTGCTCCATCAGCCGCTCCGCCTGCTTGCGTGCGGTCACATCGGTATAGGTGCGAACCCCACCACCGCCCGGGAGCGGGACCGTGCGGATCTCGAGCACGGTCCCGTTCGGACGCTCTCGCTCGTAGGAGTGCAGCTTCTGCGCCATCCCGCCGGACATAACCCAGCGCATGAAGCCGTCGTCGGATTTGGCGAATTCTCCGCGCGCGAGTTGCAGGTCCAGAACGTCCTGTAGCGCGGGATTGGACGCCATCAGCTCGAGCGGCAGTTCCAGCAGATCCAGCACCCGCTGGTTCCAGACGGTGATCCTGCCGGCCGCGTCGACCTTGAGCAGTCCCTGGTCCATGTTGTCGAGGGTAGCCTTGAGCAACGCCGTCTGCGACGACACCTCGACGGTTCGCTCGCGGACACGCCGTTCGAGGTCGGCGTTCGCGGCTTCTAATGCTGCAGCCTGCTCGCGGGACTTGCGGGCCGCCTCGACGAGGGACTCGCCGATCACGTTGATTTCCCGGATCGGCGTGCTGAGCGGCCGGACGAGCCGACCGTTGCCGAGCGCAACCGCCGCTGCCGCGACCTGCCGTTGCGACAGTACCATGCGCCTGGCGAGCAGCAGCGAACCCGCCGTCGCAATGCAGATCAAGGCAATCGCGAGGGCTGCCAGCCACGCGACGGAGCGATAGAGGGGAGCGTGCAAGGCCGCGGTGTCCACGCCCGCGGTGAACAACCAGCCGGACAGCAGCGACCGGCGGAACGCTCCATAGACGAGCACGCCGTCCAGGTTGGTCCCCGACCAAGTACCTTCGGAGCCGGTTGCCTCGTCGAAGCCGGGCAACCGTTTGCCGGTCGAAGACGAGTCGAGAGCGGCGCGAGCCAGGATGCCGCCCTGGCGGTCGGCGATGGACGCGGAGTAGGGCGCTGCGATTCCGGCGTCCTGCAAGAGCCGCGTCAACGCGCTCGGCGGAAGGCTGGCGGTGAGCGAATAGATCGCCTCGTTGCCGCGGATGACGGGCACGATCACGCGGACGAGCGGCGCCGCTGCCAGGACACCCGGATAGAGGTCGGAGATATAGGGCCGCTTCGTTCGAAAGACGTGGTTGTCGGTCTCGAGGTTCTGGACCTTCGGCAGCGGGGTGCCCCAGGGCCGGCGCGTATTGACCAGTTGCTGGCCCGAGGCATCTCGCAGGACGATGTTCACGCCCTGCAAGTCCAGCAAGACACGAGCTTGGCTGTCGAGCCGTTGGAAGTCGCGATTGTCGAACGCCGGCGAGGTTGCCAGCGCCTGCAGCATGGCAATCCGTCCGGCGAGGTACCGGTCGACATTTTCCTGGGCGGTTTGGACGGCCTTGAGCGTCCCTGCCTTCAGTCGAGCCTCTTCGGAGCCGACCCAGGCATTCGTCATGACGACGCACAGCACCAAGGACGGCATCGCGACCGCGATGGTTAGCGCGATGACATACCAAAGGAAGGGTCGCGCCTTGGGCCGCTTCAACATAGAAAACCCTCGGGCGTGACAATGCCCAGCCTGTCCGATCGGCAGAATCGCTCGCCCAGGTTAAGAATCCATCCCCCAGGATTTTGGGCTCAGGCTGCCTCGAACTCGCCTCGTCCGAAAGGAAGTCCCATGCTGCCCGAGCTGCGCATTCTGAACTTCGAGGATCTCGAGGTTGGCATGTCGGAGCGGCTTTCCAAGACGGTCGCGTCGTCCGACGTGGTCGGGTTCGCGGAGATCACCGGTGACCGGAACCCGATCCATCTATCCGAGCATTTCGCCGCCAAGACGCCCTTCGGAACCCGGATCGCGCACGGGCTGTACACCGCGAGCCTGATCTCGGCCGTGCTCGGCACGCGACTGCCCGGCCCCGGCGCGATCTATCTCAGC
>JAVEEG010000380.1 GCA_030840585.1 Frankiaceae bacterium
GATGCTGCGCGCCGTCGGGCTGACCGATGACGACTGGGAGAAGCCGCAGATCGGCGTGGCGTCGTCGTGGAACGAGATCACCCCCTGCAACCTGTCCCTCGACCGGCTCGCCAAGGCGGCGAAGGACGGCGTACGCCGCGCCGGCGGCGACGGTACGAAGATCGTCGGCTGGCGCAACGAGGCGGCCGGACCACCGGTGCTGATCTGCAACGGCCTGGGCACCCCACCGAGCGCGTGGCCGACCGTCATCGCTGCGGAGTCGGGCTTCGATGTCGCGACCTGGTACTACCGGGGTACGGCGGGTGGCGACCGGCCCGCGGATCCCAGCCGGATCACGGTGCAAGATCACACCGACGACGCCGCGGCACTGCTCGACCACCTCGAGATCGACCGTGCCGTTATTGCCTGTTGGTCGCTCGGCGTCAACATCGGCTTCGAGCTCGCGCAGCAACATCCGGACCGCGTCGCTGGCGTGCTGGCCGTTGCCGGCGTGCCAGGAGGAACGTTCCAGTCGATCGGCGGTCCGTTGCCGATGCCGCGGCGCTGGCGTCACAACATAGGGACAGCGGGCGCTCGCGCGGCCAAACGATCCGGACCCGCCATCGAGTGGACCCTGCGCCATATCCCGCTGAACCGCACAGCGGCCACGATCATCAGCCACTCCGGAGTGATGATGCCGGCGGCGACCCCCGAGCGGTTGCTCCCCATGCTTGAGGAGTTCCGCGAGCACGACTTCACCTGGTACTTCACGCTCGCCGTCGCGGGCTCTGAGCACAGCCCGATGTCGCTCGAGTCCATCCACCAACCGGTGACGTTCGTCGCCGGGCGGCGCGACCTGATCACGTCGTTGCACGACATGGTCAACGCCGCCGATCAGATCCCGCAGGCACGGCTGCGTGAACTTCCTGGGTCGCATTTCCTGCCGCTCGAGTACCCCGACGAGCTGGCCGCCGAGCTTCGCAAGCTGACCGACCAGGCCAACCTGCATGGCGCGTGACCACTCCGGGTGTTAGACACCTACGGTGATCACGCCAACTCGGCTCGTCGCACTCGGCACCGCGAGCCTGCTCAGCACCCCAGCAATGCCACATTGCTGGGGCAAACAGGGTGCGCGGGCAGCCAGATCACCCCAGCAATGTCACATCGCTGGGTCATGCGCGATGGCGCGGCGATCGCCTGCCCACATCGTTCAGGGCTGGCCGAGCTTTTCGAGGAGCAGCTCGCGAGCACGCTTCGCGTCGGCTGATCCTCCGGTCGCCTTCATCACCGCACCGACCAGCGGGCCGACCGCGCCGAGGTTGCCGTCACGGACCTTCTGCGCCGTGTCCGCCATGTCGGCGATCGCCGCGTCGACGGCACCGACGAGCTCAGCCTCGCCGGCAACCTTCCAGCCGTGCGCCTCGATCACCGCGTCGACATCGCCCTCACCCGCGAGGACGGCGTCGACGACCTGACGGGCAAGCTTGTTGGTCAGCGAGCCGTTCTCCTCGAGTTCGCTGATCCGCACGACCTGCGCCGGACCAACCGCCAGATCCGAGACTTCTGCGCCAAGCTCGTTGGCACGACCGACGAGGTATCCGAGCCACCAGCCCTTTGCCTTCGTCGGCGACGCGCCCGCCTCGATCGTTGCGGCGACGAGATCGAGGATCCCGGCGTTGGTCATCTGCTGGAGATCGATTGCGGTGTAGCCGTTGGCTTCGGCAAAGCGGGCACGCCGCACACTCGGCGGCTCGGGCAGCGTCGCGCGGATCTTCTCGATGAGATCGCCGGGAGGCGCCAGCGGCACCAGATCGGGCTCCGGGAAGTAGCGATAGTCCTGCGCTTCTTCCTTGCTTCGGCCGGGGCTGGTCGTTCCGGTGTCCTCATGGAAGTGACGGGTCTCTTGCACGATCCGCTCTCCCGCGTCGAGCCGCGAAGCCTGCCGCTCGACCTCGAACCGCACCGCCTGCTCGACGGATCGCAGCGAGTTGACGTTCTTCGTCTCCGTCCGGGTCCCGAGCTCGCTGGATCCTGTCGGCATCAATGACAGGTTGACGTCACATCGCAACGAGCCCTGTTCCATCCGGACATCAGACACGCCGAGGTCTCGGAGCAGGTCACGCAGCTCGGCGACATAGGCGCGTGCAACCGCTGCTGCATGGTGACCAGTGCCCGTAACCGGACGCGTGACGATCTCGACCAGCGGAATGCCCGCCCGGTTGTAATCGACCAACGAATGCGTCGCGCCGTGGATCCGCCCAGTTGCGCCACCCACGTGCAACGACTTGCCGGTGTCTTCCTCGATATGGACGCGCTCGATCTCGATCCGATAGGTCTCGCCGTCGACGTTCACGTCGAGGTAGCCGTCGACGCAAAGTGGCTCGTCGTACTGGCTGGTCTGGTAGTCCTTCGGCATGTCCGGATAGAAGTAGTTCTTTCGCGCGAACCGGCACCACGACGCAATCGTGCAGTGCAGCGCAAGACCGATCCGGATCGTGAACTCGATCGCCTCGGCGTTGGTGACCGGCAGTGATCCCGGTAACCCAAGGCAAGTCGGGCATACCTGCGTGTT
>JAVEEG010000165.1 GCA_030840585.1 Frankiaceae bacterium
TGCAGTCGATCTGACCGGCGAACAGAACATGCAAGTTGTGGTGCAGGAAGAACGCCGCGGTAGGCACCCGGCTGCCGTTGGTGAACTTCACCGGACGCTGTCGCAGCCAGTGCTTGCCGGCATCCGAGGTGAGGTAGATGCCCTCGACCGTGTAGACCGCGAGCTGGCCGAATCCGCGGCCGGGTGAGGTGTCGAGCGCGAGTTCGACGTCGTGGACCGCGCCGCTTGACGGGACCGGCGTGGGGTCGACCTGCAGCCGGGTCCACGTCGTGCCGCCGTCATGCGAATGCCAGACCGACAGGTAGTAGGTCTGGTTCGACTCCCAGTGCCCGGCCAGCCAGAGTTCGTTGCGCTGCGTGCCCGGAACCAGCCAGTTGACCAGCGTCGGGTTCGGCGGCGAGGCGGGCAGGGCGAGCACGGTCCAGGTCACGCCACCGTCCGTGCTGCGGTAGGTCACCCAGCTCTCGCCGGTGGCCCGATGTTGCACCGCCGCTTGTGCCACACCTCCGGCACACATCAGGTAGAGCGTCTTGGCATCCGTGGGAGGTGCGACGAAGTAGTACGGCGCGGACAAGCACTGGGGCACGAACGGGTTCGCCATAGTCGGCTTCGGCGTCACAGACGTGAACGTCTGGCCGCCGTCGTGACTTACCTCGATCAGCTCGGGTGGTGCGGCACCGAACAGGGTCGCGAGAGTGAACGCGTTGACCGGGTTGGGGGTGAGCGCGAGGTAGACGTCCTGCTTGTTCGCCGGCCGCGAATCGTGGCTGGTGGCGAAGTTCGACACGAAGTACGCGACCGCCGCGCCGCCTTCGTTGTAGTAGTCGCTCGGTCCGACCGTGAACGTCGTCTGCCAGTTGCAGCCGCCATCTGTCGTGCGGAACACCGCGACACCGTCGGTCGCGAGCATGACCGATGGGTCCTGGCCGACCACTGCGGTCATGACGATCGCCGACGACGCCGGCGGTGCAGCCGGTGCCGGCAGCGCAGGCGCTGACGGAGTCGCCGGCGGCGCCGTCGCAGTCCAGCCGCCGGGCGCCGTCTGGATGGCCGAACACTGCCCGCCGGCGGCGTTGCCCGCGGCCGGCGCGATGCCCACGCCGGCCAGCGACGCAAGCGCTACGACGGCACGGCGACGGCGCCCGCGCGGGAGGTCGGCCATCGCGCTCAACGCCGCCGTTCCGGTCGCCGGGTTGGGGTGCGCGCGACGGCATGCGCCAACTGCACCCGCCGAGCGAGTGCGGCACCGAGAGCGAACAGCGCCATCCCCGCCCACGTGTCGAGCCGGTGCGCCCACGCAAGTGGGTCGGTCGCGGTCGGCAATGCCGACATCGGTTCGTTCGCCTGCAGGTCTCGCCCCGCGTCCTGCAACGCCAATTGCGGTTGCTCCTGCGGCGCGGGTACGGCGGCGAGATGCGCGATCGGTTGCGGCTGGGCCTGCGGTGCCTGGGCCGGGTTCGGTGCCGGGTTCGGCGCCGGGTTGACGCCCGGGTTCGGTGCCGGGTTGGTGATCGGCGTGGTCACCGGCGGCGGCGGGGGCGGCGGCAATGCCGCGGCCTGGTGGGTCACCGGTGCGACGGGCGTGCCACAGGACAGATCGGTGTGCGCGGTCGCCCACACCTCGGTGCCGACGAGCGCGGACAACTCGATCGGGTGCGACTGGTCGATCTCGTGCGGGCCGCAGCGGAACGTCACGTCGTAGTGCAGGACGTGACCCAGCAGCGAGTCGACGCTGGAGTACTGCGCCGGCGTAACCCGGGCGACGGCACTCGCGCCGACAGTCGGCTGCACGCTGACCGGCTGCCGGTCGACCAGCACCTCCACGAGCCGGCGCATCTCGACACCCATGACGGGGTCACGGCTCTGGTCGTCACCTTCGGCCGGCGCGATGTAGACACAGACGAGCGGGCCGCCTTGCATGACGTCGTTGACGCCGTCACCGTTGCAGTCGAACGTCTTCCGGCTCGTGGTGTTCGTCTCTTTCGCCATCCGGTTGAGGTCGGCGTGGCCGTCGATCGCGTCGTAGCCGTTGGCGTCCTGCTTGTTCAGCCGGTTGTCGACCCAGATGCCTTCCTGGTGGATGCCCAGCGACGCGAGCGTCTTGGCGACGTCCTTCCATCGCGGCCCGGGGTAGCCAGCGGTGCGATCCGGATCGTTGAAGTATTTGCCCGCGACGTGCATCACGACCTTGTAGGCCATCGGCGCGAAGCCGGCCTGCAGGCCGCCGGGGATCCGGTACGTCGGGGCGGCCGGTACGCCGACGACCTGGCCGGCGCCGGTCGCCGCCTGGTAGAGCGCGGTCAGATCCGACTGGTCGCCGTTGGGCGTCTGGCCGTCCCACCAGCTCACCTGCGTGGCGACCTTGTTGTAGAGCTCCTGGTCGACCGCACCGAGAACGCGGTTCAACTTGTACGCGTAGTTGCTGGCGTTCTTGCTGTAGAACGGCGAGTCAACAGCAGGGATGTCGGTGTTACCCGGGTAGTCGCCGAAGTCGGCGAAGCCGGACCGGATGTTGCGCTCGTCGACCATCGCGTTGAGCGCATTGATCATGCCGAATTTGAACGGGCAGTGGGAGAACTCGCTGCGCGGACCCGTGTCGACGGCAAAGAACAGGTCGAGTTGGCGCGGCGGCTGGACGAAGGTGTACGACACCGTCTTCGTCTGTCCGGGGGCGAGTTGGATCTGCGACTGGCTCGGGTTGAGCTGGGGGTCGCCCCAGTCCTTTGCGGACGGAGCCGGCGGGGCCGACGGCATACATTGCGAATCCGTCTTCTTGTTCGCCGAGTCGTGCGACGAGTGGGAGCGGGATCCGTACGGCGGCAGCGGTGGCGCAACTCCCGCGTGCTGCCAGATCGCACCGCCGGGGTGGCCGCACTCGCAGGCGTACAAGTCGGCCGGGCGCAGATGGTTCGCGATGACGAGCGACACGTCCTTGGCCCGGTGCCAGATCGGCGTCCACGTCGCAGGGCCGTCGTTCGTCATCTGGTAGACCGCGCCGCCGGCGGCGATCGCGGTGTCCTTCGGGCCGTAACCCCATGTCGTCACGTCGACCGGCGCCGGCGTCGAGGAAGCAACCCAGCTGGCGCCGCCGTCGGTCGACGCGTAACCGACCGAGTGACCCTCCTCGAACGCCAGCACGCGGGCCGGAGCGTTTGCGTCGTGGGCCACGTCGACGTCACCGATCGCGGCCTCGCCGCCGATGCCGGCGGGACTCCAGCTGGTGCCGCCGTCCGCGGAGTGCGCGAGGCCGCTGGTCGTCGCCGCCCAGAGGTCTTGCGGGTTGCGCGGGTCGACGGCCAGGTCGTTGATGCCGGCCAGCGACTGGCTCGACGCGGCCAGGCCCGCGACCGGTGCCATCGGCGTCCACGACTGGCCGTCGTCGTTGGTGACGTAGATGACGTCCGAGCCAGTGGCGAGTTGCGACAAGTGCGCGAGCAGGTACAGCGTGCCCGGGCTCGAGGACGGCACCAACCGCGCGTGCTCGCTCGGGTCGGCGTGCGCGAGGCCGGTGTCGGACAGCCGCCAGGAGGCGCCGCCGTTGTCACTCACCATGACGTGCACGCGGGCGGTGTCCTCGATCAGCAGGTACACCCGGTTGGTGGCCGTCGTGACGATCTGGCGCACCTGCGCGGTCGCCGAGCTGAACGGCTGGTCGGCGCTCGGCGCGGTCGGCACGGTGAAGTTGCTCACCCAGCTGCAACCACCGTCGGTCGTGACCTGCAGGTCGATGCCGTTCGAGGCGTACAAGCGGTCGGCCGCGTTCAGCGCGGACGCGATCGTCGTCACGGTCGATCCACCGGAGTTGAACTGCGGCGGCCGGATGCGGGTCCAGCCGTTCGACGACGAGGTGATGGCACCGGTGTTGCAGGTCGAGGGCGCAGCAGCGGCCAGCGTCGCGAGCGCCGTCGACCCGGTGAGGAGGCAGCCGATAAGCAGCAGCCGTGCGGTGCGGGCGCTCATGGCGCGTACGCCAGGATCAACGGGTACGGCGCTTCCGCCGTACAGTGCACGGCCGAGTTCGCATTGTTGGCCGTCGGGCAGGCGAGTGACTCACCGAGGCCCAGTGGCGTCGTGATCTGGTCGAGTTGGTAGACCGTGCCGCGGCGCGGGTTGATGCTCAGCGCGATCGGCGCCGACGGGATTCCGTTCACCGTCGGGTCGCGGACGTCGTACGTCGCGATCCACTGCTGCGACCCCGAGCTGCCTTTGTAGGCGACCAGGCCGGGCGCGCCCACGAGCGGCCCGCCGGCACCGATCTCGAGACCGGCGTAGACGACGTCGGACTTCGACACCGCGAGCGCGAAGCCCCCCGCGCCGAGACCGTTCGGGCTGGCATTGACCAGCCAGCGCTTCTTACCGCTCTTGCTGTCGTACGCGATCGTGGTCGCGACCCCGTCGACCGGCAACGCCTGTCCTTGCACGCGCTGCGGCTGGGTGCTCACTCCGGTGACGTAGACGCGGGTGCCGTCCGGTGAGACGCCGACTGCCTGCGCGATGTCGGTCTTGCCGGAGGTCCCGGCAAACGCCTGCGACCACAACGGGCGGCCGGTGCGTGCGTCGTAAGCGAGTGTTTGGTAGCGGTAAATCGGCGCCGACACCGAGCCGGCGTACTGCGCCGCACCAGTCACGAACACCCGCGAGCCGCGACGGTCGACCGCGATGCCGAGCGGGGTGTTGGTGCCGTCCTGGTATCCGTTGTAGTAGCGCTCCCAGCGCTCCTTGCCGTTGCGGGTCGAGTACGCCAGCGTCACCATCCGGAACACCGGCACCGGCGACGGGTCGAAGTACTGGCTCTGGCCGGTGATGAACACCGTGTCACCGCGCGCGTTCAACGTCATCGCCGTCGGGACGTTGGCGCCCGACTGCCCGTTGAACCGCGCGGCCCAGCGAACCTTCCCGTTCGCGGTGTTGTACGCGATCGTGGTGATGTTGGCCGGCGGCCGCTGGAACGGGCCGGGGATCGTGATGAGACCGGTGACGTAAGCGGTCTTGCTGTCCGGCGATACGACGACGCGGGTAGCGGCGTTGGCCTGCCCGCCCTGGCCGATGTAGGTCTTGCTCCACAGCAGCTTGCCGCTCGCCGCGGAGTACGCGTTGGTGAGGAACAGGTCGTACGGGTTCTGGTTGATCGAGAGGCTGACGATCTCGTAGCCGGTGATGAAGACGATCGCGCCGTTGGGGCTGATCGCCGTGCCGTACGCGATCGATGGCGGATTGGGTTTGACGTGCGCGACCCATAACTCCTTGCCGTTGCCCGCGTCGAACGCGGCGAGGGCCATTCGCGGGCTGCCGTCGACGATCGCGGTCTCGGCCATGAACACCCGGGTGCCCGCGCTGTTCGTCACCAACCCGACCGGCGCGTCTCCGTGGGTGCCGCTGAACGGCGTGCTGTCGGAGTACGCCGTGCCCCACGTCTCGCACTTGTCGTTGATGCCGGGCGCGGTGGCGCAGGGCAACGTCTGCCCCATCGGCCCTGGTGGCGTCACTGGTGGCGTCACTGGCGGCGACGCCGGCGTCGGCAGGTCCCGGCACAGGTTCAGGTACGCCGACATGCCGGGCGCGCACATGCTGGCGAACGGCGACCGCAAGTGTCCGGCGTTGTTCGCCCGGTGCTGCTGACGCTGTGCCGATGAGGCCGTCGCCAGGCCCGCGGTCAGCACAACCGCGAGCCCGACGACGAGCAAGCGACGTGGGACGCCTGCACGCATGGGTTGCTCCTAAACCATGGCGAGGGTGGCCGAGCTGCGTTGCGCTTCCAACGCGGACTCGAAGTCGGTCATGGAGATGGAGATGCCGGACTTGGGTCGGGTGCCGGAACGCGCGGTGCGGTTGAGCGCCTTCATCCCCGCCGCGTCGCGCAACCGGCGCAGGTCCGCGCCCGACATGCCGTCCGTGGCCGTGCTCAGCGTCTTGAGGTCGACGCCGCGCCCCAGCTTCACGTGCTGGCAGAGCAGCTGGAGCAGCTTGAGCCGGCCGTTGTAGTCGGGCAGCCCGACCTCGATCGGCGACAGCCGCCGGCCGACGATGGCTTCGTCGATCGCGTCCACCCGGTTGGTCGCGCCGACGAGCAGCACACCTTCGCCGCCCTTGAGGCCGTCGAGCTCGCGTAGGAACTGGCTGAGCACGCGCTCTTCCCACTTGTTCGTGCTGTCGGCCTGGCGGCGGCGAAGCAGCGCGTCGATCTCGTCGATGAAGATGATCGACGGCCGGTTGGACCGCGCCTTCGTGAACAGCTTCGCGACCCGCTGCTCGGACTCGCCGGCCCACTTCGACAGCAGGTCGGCGGCGGACATCTCGTAGAAGCTCGCCTGCACCTGTGACGCGATCGCTTTCGCGATCGTCGTCTTGCCGGTACCGGGCGGCCCGTACAGCAGGATGCCGGCCGGCGGGCGGACGCCGACGTCGAGCGCGAGGTCCGGGTTGGAGAACACGGTGAGGATCTCCATCACCTGATCCCGCACGCTCTTCGGCAGGACGATGTCGTCCCAGCCGACCGACTCCTCCAGCGAAAGCCGGTGCTGGCCGCCGCGCTCGCGCACGACGGTTTCGAGGGTCGCCTGGTCGAGCGGCGCAGCGGTCTTGAGTGCCCGCTGCGCGGCCAGCGACACGATCGTCTCGAGCGCGGCCGCGTTGTACCCGTGGGTGATCCGGGCCAGTTCCGGCAGCTTGATCGTGTCCCAAGCCACGGTCTCGCCGCGACGGCGCAGGTGTACGTCGAGCACCTCGGCGCGGTCGGCCGGATCCGGCAGCGGCACATGGATCTTCGCGTCGAAGCGGCCTTCGCGCAGCGCCGGGTCGAGCCGGTCGATGTCGTTGCTCGCAGCCGCGACGACGAGCCCGGGCACGCCGCGGTACTCCTCAAGGCACACCATCAACTGGGTGACGACCTCGCGGTGGTCGGCCGACGGTTGGTCACCGCGGTCAGCGGCAATCGTGTCGATCTCGTCCAGGTAGAGCAGGCATGGCACGTTGGCCCGCGCGAGCTCGAACAGGTGGCGCAGGTTGGCCGCCGCCTCGTGCATGTAGCTGCTCGCGATAGCCGCGGGTGAGAACCGGATGTAGCGCAGGCCGTACTCACCGGCGATGGCGCGGGACAACAGGTTCTTACCGGTGCCGGGCGGGCCGTAGAACAGCACGCCGTTGTAGACGACCTGGTAGCGCGCGGCCTCGTCGGGCCGTTCGAGGATCGCGCCGATGCTGTCGCGCAGCTGTTGCTTCACGTGCGCGAGACCGCCGACGTCGGCGAACGTCTCGCACTCGTGCGGCGACACGACCCGCAGCTGGTTGTCGCGGCCGACCTTGCTCGTGTCGCCGCGGGTGCTCTCCCGCCGTACCTGAGACGACAGCAGTTCGGCGGCCAACCGGAAGCCCTGCGCCTGGAGTTGGCGCAACCGGATCGCGGCGTCGGCGATCGCGGCCCGGCTCACGTTCTCGGCCCGGGCGCGGTCGAGCTGCAGCTTCGCCTGCCGGCTCTCCGCGACGTTCTCCTCGAGCCGGGCCCGGAACGTCTTGCTCACCGCGGCCTGCGCGAGCGCCCGGTTCATCGACACGATCAGCTGACCGCCGATGAGACCAAGCTCGTGCTCCGCGTGCTCGACCGCGCTTCCGGCCGCGCCGAAGTCACCACTGGCGAGGAACGCGTCAGCCTCGTCCAGCTGAGCAATCCCGGAGCGGACCTTCGCGATCGCGGTCTCGGCCTTGCCGAGCAACTCCGGCGTGTTCGTCGCCGCGAGCTCTTCGAGCGCGCTGACGAGATCGGCCGCGGACGTACGCAACTGGCTGACAACGACGGCCGCCTCGGCGCGCGCGCCGGCCTCGACCGCAGCCCATTGCTGCTCGAGGTCGACCCGCATCTTGCGCCGCTTCAGCGCCGGCAGTGCCGCGATCGCGGCCTCTTTCTCGGTGGAGTGCAGCACCTCGGCCGTGGTCAGCCGGGAAGCGTTGCGGCGGTACAGCGCGGCCTCGCCGCGGTTCGCCGTACGGGCGGGGGCCATCACGACACCACCTGCGCGACGCGCGGCTTGCGGTGCCCGTTGGTGCCGGACAGCAGGTTGCCGAACATCTCGACCTCCGGCTGGATGGCGCTCAACAGGGTTTCGAGGTCGGTGCCTTCGATGGTCTCCTCCGCTTCGAGTCGGGCCGCGAGCGCGTCGAGCGTTGCGCGGTGAGTGAGTAGCAAGCCGGTCGCGTCGCGCTCCGCGTCGGCGAGCAGCCGGCGGATCTCGACGTCGAGGTCTTGATGCGTTGCGCTGGACACCGCGGCGAGTGGCACCTCGGCGTCGAGGAACGCGTCGATGTCGGCAGCGAGCAACCGCATCCGGCCGAGCTTCTCGCTCATGCCGAACCTCGCGACGATGTCGCGGGCGAGATCACTCGCCGACTTCAGGTCGTCCTCGGCGCCGGTCGACGGCTCGCCGAAGACGAGTTCCTCGGCCGCGATGCCGCCGAGATGAACCATCAGCCGGTTATGCAAATGGCTCCGGGTCAACATCAACTCTTCGTTGTCGGACCGGAACGACGTCGACCCGATGTTGCGGCCCTGGGCGAGGATCGAGACGCGGTGAATCTCTTCGGTCCGGCCGGTCGCGGCAGCAACGACGACGTGACCGCTCTCGTGGTACGCCGCGCGCTTGCGCTCTTCCGGCGTGAGCACCCGGCTCTTGCGCGCGGTGCCCATCAGGGTGCGCTGGATGCCTTCCTCGATGTCGGCCGGCTCGATCTCCGGCTTGCCCTGCCGGATGGAGAGCAGCGCGGACTCGTTGACGACGTTGGCGAGGTCGGCACCGGAGAACCCTGGCGTACGGCGGGCGACCTGGCCGAAGTCGACGTCCACCGAGAACGCCTTGCCGCGCGCGTGCAGTTCGAGGATCCTGCTGCGGCCGAGCAGGTCGGGGCGCTCGACGGTGATGTGCCGGTCGAACCGGCCGGGACGCAGCAGTGCCGGGTCGAGGATGTCCGGACGGTTCGTCGCACCCATCACGACGATGCCGGACGCGGCGTCGAAGCCGTCCATCTCGACGAGGATCTGGTTGAGCGTCTGCTCGCGTTCTTCGTTGCCGCCACCGCCACCGCCGGTTGCGCGCTTGCGCCCGGCTGCGTCGAGTTCGTCGATGAACAGTACGGCGGGAGCGACGGCGCGGACCCGGCGGAACAGGTCGCGGACGCGGGCCGCGCCGACACCGACGAGTGACTCGACGAACTCCGCACCGGCGACCGAGAAGAACGGCACGCCGACCTCGCCGGCCACGGCCTTCGCGATGAGCGTCTTGCCGCAACCGGGCGGGCCGATCAGCAGGACACCCTTGGGCGGCAGCGCGCCGAGGTCCTTGTAGCGCTCGGGATTCGCGAGGTAGTCGCGGACCTCCTTGAGCTCCTCCAACGCCTCGTCCGCGCCGGCAACGTCGCTGAAGGTGATCGGAGTCTTGCGCCGGCGGCTGAACCGGCCCTTGCCCATCGAGCTGAACAGCTCGACCTCACCGATGCCGGAGCCGGAGCTCTTGCCCGAGGTGAAGAACAACACGAACAGGTTGGCCAGGATCATCAGCGGCAGGATGAGCGACGCGAAGAACTTCACGTTGCCCTTAGCCGTCTGCGGGTCGACGGCGACCGTCGCTCCAGATGCCGTGAGCATTCCCATGAACTCAGGCGTCGTGGTGTGGCTCTTCGAGATGTCCAGCCAGTAGTGCAGGGTCGGCCCCGCGCCGGTGCCGTCGGTCGGCTGCAGCGACTGCGGCGACACCGCCGCGGCGAGCCGCATCCCGGACGCGTCGTTGCAGCCGGGCAGCGAGTCAGACGAGGTCGGGTCGGCGGTGGCGGGGCAGCGGAAGGTGCCGACGAGCTGCGCGTCCTCGTCGAGGAACGTCGCGGTCACGATCCGGTGATTGCCGGCCAGCCCGTTCAGCTGGTCGATGGTCAAGTGCACGCCGGACGCTGACGGCCCGAGGTAGCTCAGGCTCCACACCAGCACGCCGGCGAGGATGCCGAGCGTGCCGAGCAGCGCGTACGTCCGGCGATTGCGCATCCGGCGCCGGGCGACCAGGCTGCGCTTGCGCTCGCGGATCCACACTCGCAGCCAACTGTTGGCGGAGCCCGCCACACCACGAAGGACCGGCCACACCCGGTCTTGCACGGTCGACAACACGAGTCCTCCTCGATGTCCCTGCGGGGTCACGCGTTTCCTGTGCCGAATCATGTGTCGCCCGACGTTGCTGTGGCTGGCCGCGCGGTGGCCACACGCTGGCCACGCGCTGAGCGCCTCCGCGCCGCACGCTCGACAGGTGACCCGGATCGCCGCGGTGGCTGGCGTCATAGCGCTGCTCGCGACGGCGGCGCCGTCGAGCGCGGGTTCAGAGCCCAGCACCGTGGACACGTGGACGATCCCCGGCTGCGTGGTCACGTTGACGAACACCTTCGTCGCCGCGCACGGTCACGCTGGCGCGCACTGGCACACCGACGGCGCCGTGACCTGCACCGGCAGCCAGCTCGACGCGGAGGAACGGGTCGACCTGACCCGCAACGACATTCCGATCGCGAAGTCGTTCGTCCGCGCGTCGTGCAACGTGTCGTCGCTGGAACTCTGCGACGCGGTGCATGCGGCGAGCGACACGGCGTACCGCAAACCGCGCGCGGACTGGCGGGCCCGACTCGTACTGTTCGTGCGCGGCCCGCTCAGCGTTCCGGCCTGGAAGCAGACGCCGGAGTGCGTGATCGACATCCCGTCGTTCGAGACGATCTGCACGTTCGTCGGCCGGGTGACTCGGCGGTGACGAACCTCCGATGACAACGCAGTCGATGCCGGGGACACTCGCGAACATGCTCACGCGGCAGCGAGTGGTGCTGGCGGCATGCGTCGTCGCCGCCGCACTGGCCGGTGGGAGCGTCGATCCCGCCGCGGGCAAGACGACCACTCATCCGACGCTGCTGCCGAAACTCGTCGTGCTGCCGACGCGCGACGTGTTCGTCGGTACGTCGGAAACCCTGCCGACGATGTTGCCCAGCAACGAGATCCTGTACGGGTGCGAGCCGCACGAGACTCAGGCCGCGTTAGCCGCATCGCCGGCGAGCACGCTCACCGACTGGCCGATGCGCTGCTTGCGGTTCGACACGATGGTGGTGAACGTCGGCGCCGGCCGGTTGGAGTTGCGCTACGCCGGCAACGGCGCCGTACAGAAGGAGAATGCGACCCAGCGGCTGTACCGGCGGGACGACACGTTCGTCGATCGCAGTGCGGGTTACTTCTTCTTCGACGCCGCGCATCAGCACTTCCATTACGCGAACTTCGCGTGGGCGTCGTTGTGGCAGTCGAACGCGCGCGGTCGTCGACTCGGCAAGGCGCCGTTGCGGACGAGTCGTAAAGACGGCTTCTGCCTCGAAGACATGGGGCCGTACACGAACACCGCCGAGGACGCGCGGTACAAGTTCCCGGATGCGTGTTACCCGGCGAAGCAGCCGGACGGATCGATCACGCAGGTGAACGGGATGTCGCCCGGCAACTACGACACGTACGACGAGACGCTGCCGAACCAATCGATCGTCATCAACGGTGTGCCCGACGGTTATTACCTGTTGCAGATCACTGTCGACCCGGAGCACACGTTGCTGGTCGACAGCCATTCGCGGCTTTCGACGTCGCAACTGATCCGGCTGTGCGGTGACGCGGCGGACATCGTCGGGGTGACGCACAACTGCGGGCCTGGTGGTGCAACGAGTCCGGTGGCGCCGCCGGCCAACCCCGACGGGCTGTTGGGGCAACACTGGCGGCAGGCGTGTCTCAGCGGGTGGTGTCCGTCGACACCGGTGTTGGGTGCTGGCCGCTGAGTGGCCAACTCCGCGCCAACTATGTGCTGAAGCATTTCTTTCCGGCCCGAGATCTTCCAGACTGCCCCCGTGATGCAGCCGGACGAGTTCTTTGCGGTGCAGTGGCCGACGCTGGTGCCGGAGGTACGCGCCGCGCTGGCGCGAGCCGGTGCACCGGTGACCGACCGCGCGGACCTCGTGCAAGAGACGGCGGTGCGGCTGCTCGGCATGTGGGACCGGATCGACTGGGACCGGCCGGTCGGGCCGCTGGCGCACCGGATCGCGTTGAACGCGTGGCGGGATCAGTGGCGTCGGCGCGGTGCGCGCGAGGTCGTCGGTGCCGTACCGGAGCAGACGGCGGCGAACGACACCGAGCGATGCGCGTTGGCGCGGGTGCATGTCGGTGAGGTCGCGCGGGCGCTGGCCGATCTGCCGCCGAGCACCGCGCGGGTGCTGCGAGTAGCGGCGGTCGAGGCGGAAAGCGCGGCGCCGGTTGCGGCTGCGCCGGCGGCACTGCGGATGGCGCGGTCGCGAGCAAGGCGCGCGCTGGCGGCGACGCTGCAGATCGCCTCGGCGGTCGCGGCCGCGGTGGGCATCGGCGTACGCGCATTCGGCCGGTCCGGGCGGACCGCGACCGCGTCGCTCGGCGTACTCGCAACGGTGGCGTTCGTGCTGGGAAGCGGCGGCTGGCTCAATTCGCGGCCGGCGCCGCGGCCTTCGCAGCCGAACGTTGCGCTGGCAATCCGGGCCGGCAACACGGACGTCGCACCACAGGTGGCGAAGTTGACCGCGGGCGGGTCGTCGCGCAGCTCGGGGCTGACGGTCAAGCCGGTGCGGCACAAGCACGCAGCACCGGCAGCGCCGTACTACTACGTCGGCAACCACACGGCGAAGGTCGGCGTCTTCATGGACGTGAGCGCGCAGGGCTACGAGGTGAAGATCGCGCGGCCCGAGGCGGGCACGAAGACCCCCGTGTGCGCCGGCGGCAACACCCCGACAATCAACCCCCTCCCCCGCTGCCCCCACTGATCCCAGCCCTCTGTTGACTGCGACGTTTGTGGCGTTATTCGCGCGCCATAACGCTTCGAACGTCACAGTCAACGGGCGGCGAAAGGACGGTCCGGGCTCGGAGGTTAGCCCACTGATTACGTAGAGATACTTGCAGATCACTATGCGTAGCACCTACGGTGCCTGGAACCACAGGTCGCACCATGCATTCTCGGGGGAAACGTGCCGGCACGCGGGCGGAAAATCTTCACGACTTCAGTACGTCTGCGGGGGCTGCGGCTGCGCCTGATTCCGTGGCTCGTGGTCGCCTCGGTCGGGGCCCAAGGGCTGGCGGCGGGAACGGCCAGTGCCGATGTCCCCCCGCCCTGGGCCGGCTCAGTGTCACTCAGCACCGACCGCGCGCAGACCGACGCCAACAGCCCGTACGCGACGCTGACCGCGACCGTGTCCTCGGCGCTACGCGACAACCTGTCGGTCTCGATCTACGACGACACCGGCGCGCGGATCACCTGCTCCAGTTACACGGGCACGACGACGTTCACCGCCAGCGTCGCGCCGGCGAACAACGCCACTCGGGGTTACTCGGCGTATGTGGCGCAGGACTGCCCGCCCAGCAGCTACCCGACAACTGACGTGCGCAGCGGCAGTGGCGGCGTCACGGTGCACAACCTCGGCTGGACTGGCTCGGTCGCGCTGACCACGAGCACCGCGCAGACGAACGCGAATAGCCCCTACGCGACCCTTACCGCGACGCTGTCGAAGACCCTGGCATCGCCGTACCAGTTCTCGATCTACGACGACACCGGCGCGCGGATCACCTGCTCCAGCTACACCGGGACGACCACGTTCACCGCGAGCGTCGCGCCCGGCAACAACGCCAGTCGGAGCTACACCGCGTACGTCGCGCAGGACTGCCCGGCAAGCGGGACGCCGGTGCTCGACGTGCGGAGCACCAGTGGCGTCACGGTGCAGAACCTCGGGTGGACGGGGTCCGTGTCGTTGGCGACCAGCCGCGCGCAGACCGACGCCAACAGCCCGTACGCCACCCTGACCGCCACGCTGTCGAAGACCCTGGCGTCGCCGTACCAGTTCTCGATCTACGACGACCTGGGTGCCCGAATCACTTGCACGACCTACACCGGTACGACGACGTTCACGGCGAGCGTTGCCCCGGCGAACCTGGCGACCCGCACCTACACGGCTTACGTGTCGCAGGACTGCCCGGCGAGCGGGGCGCCCGCCCTCGATGTGCGGAGCACGAGTAGCGCCACGGTGCAGAGCGCCGGCTGGACCGGGTCGGTCTCAATGACCACGAGCCAGGCGCAGACCGACGCGAACACCCCGTACGCCACCCTGACCGCCACGCTGTCGAAGACCCTGGCATCGCCGTACCAGTTCTCCATTTACGACGACACCGGCTCGCGGATCACCTGCACGAGCTACACCGGGACGACGACGTTCACCGCCAGCGTCGCGCCCGGGAACAACGCGAGCCGGAGCTACACCGCCTACGTCGCGCAGGACTGCCCGGCGTCGGGCGTACCGGTGGTAGACGTGCGGAGCACGAGTGCCGCGGTCGTCCAGAACATGGGCTGGACCGGATCGGTGTCGTTGACGACGAGCCGCGCGCAGACCGACGCGAACAACCCGTACGCGACCCTCACGGCCACCTTGTCGAAGACCTTGGCGTCGCCGTACCAGTTCTCCATTTACGACGACACCGGCGCGCGGATCACCTGCACGACCTACACCGGCACGACGACGTTCACCGCCAGCGTCGCGCCGGGCAACAACACCACCCGCACCTACACCGCTTACGTCGCGCAAGACTGCCCGGCCAGCGGCCATCCCGTCACGGATGTGCGCAGCACCACCAGCGTCGCCGTGCAGAACGCCGGGTGGACCGGGTCGGTATCGATGACGACCAGCCGCGCGCAGACCGACGCGAACAACCCGTACGCGACGCTCACGGCCACCTTGTCGAAGACCTTGGCATCGCCGTACCAGTTCTCCATCTACGACGACCTGGGCTCGCGGATCACCTGCACGACTTACACCGGCACCACGACGTTCACCGCCAGCGTCGCGCCGGCGAACAACACCACCCGCACCTACACGGCATATGTCGCGCAGGACTGCCCGGCCAGCGGCTACCCGGTTGCGGATGTCCGCAGCACCACCAGCGTTACCGTGCAGAACCTCGGCTGGACTGGCTCCGTCTCGCTGACGACGAGCGCCGCACAGACCGACGCGAACAATCCGTACGCGACGCTGACCGCGACCCTGTCGAAGACTCTTGCGTCGCCGTACCAATTCTCGATCTACGACGACCTGGGCTCGCGGATCACGTGCACGACGTACACCGGCACGACGACGTTCACGGCCAGCGTTGCGCCGGGCACACACACCAGCCGCACGTACACGGCGTATGTGGCGCTCGACTGCCCGACGAGCAGTCCGCCGGCGAACCCCGCTGCCCAAACCGGCGGCGTCACGGTCACGAATGTCGGTTACAACGGATCGCTTTCGCTGACGACCGACCGCAGTGAGACCAGTCCCAGCAGTCCGAACGCCACCCTCACCGCGACGTTGTCGAAGAACCTCGCCGGGTCATACCAGCTGTCGATCTACGACGACACCGGCTCCCGCCTGACATGCTCGGGGTACACCGGGACGACGACGTTCACCGCGTCGGCCACGCCGCCTACCGACACGAGCCGCGTGTACACGGCGTACGTCGCTCCGGACTGCCCACCGAGTGGTGGTCCGCAGGGAACGATCGACGCGATGGCGACCGTAGGTGTAACCAACGTCGCGCCGACCGGCGCCGCCATCGGAGTGTCCGTCAACACCTGGCAGCACGACAGCACCGGGACGACCGTGTCCTACGACGTGCTCGTGACGGGGAGCTACCTTTCGGCCGCCGACGGACCGTGCCGTTCCAGTTCGTGCAACTGGACGCTGACCGGTCGGAGCGCGGACGGGCAGTCCGTTGTACTCGGCAGCGGATCACTCGCGGCGGGTGCGACATCGCTCGCAACGTCGGTGTCACAGCAGGGCGCCACCTTGCCGACGATCAGCAGCCTCGACGTCGCGATGGTCGGGAGCGGGACCACGCTCGCCGAAACGGTTGGCGTCGACACCACCGTCATCGGCGCGATCTCCGTGGACGATTTCGTCGCTTGGATGGCCGCGCGCGGGGTGACCGAGGACGAGTTCTGCCTGTACGTCGCGGAGGCGCCGCAGCCGCGGCCGAACTCGTCGCTCGGAACGTTCGGCGAGGCATGCGAAGCGGCGTCCACGCTGCAGCAGGCACTCATCGCAGTCGCCGGACTCGCCGGTGGTTCGGCAACGCTCTGGTACATCTGGACGCACTACTTCGCGGGCACGACACCGTCCGCGCCGCCGGCAGCGCCGCCGACCACACCGCCGACCGACCCGAACCCGCCGAGCACGCCGACGACGACCGTACCCACGGTCACGCCGCAGATGGAGCTGCAGGCGCAGGTCGACCACCTTGTGGGCGTCTGGAAGACGCGCAAGCGGCTGCGCTCGATGACGACGGACAGCAACCTCGAGACCGCCGCATGGCAGTGCCTCGACATGGTCAGCCGCAGCGCGCCGCTGATCAAGGCGTGGTCGTCGACCGGCCAGAATCCGTGCGAGACGCGGCCGATCTACTTCCCGGGCAGCGATCTGCCGGCGACGACGCAGCATCGTGCCGACGCCATCTACACGCAGAACCCCGACTGGGCGTTCCTGACCTATGAGGCGTCGGCGATCAAGCGCAACTACGTCCCACGCGCGTGGTACGCGAACCAGCAGGACTGCGCGACCGCCAGCGCGCCGACGACGTCGTGCGACGAGTTCCCGAACTACTCGAGTGTCGAGGGCGGACCGGCGAAGCCCGGCGTACGCGTTCGGGCCAGCCTCAAGGTGCTCGCATCCGATCAGAACTCCGCCGAAGGCAGCCGTTACGGCGGGTTCGTCACCTCCTGCGGCCTGAAGTCCGCGACTGACGACTCGGGCGCGAGCGGCGGCGACAACTTCCTGGTGATTCCGCTGGCATTCTCCGGCGCGCCGCCGACGGGTTGGATCTGTTCCATCCCAATGTGAGGTGCGGGCGGTGACGGAGGAAGTCGACGAGCCGCGACTGGGTGAGCTGCTTGCCGCGTTCGAACGAGCATGGCAACGGCTGGGGGCGCCGATCGCGACGGCGTTGCGACGGGGGCTTGCGGACGACGCGTTCACGGCGACCGGTTTGCCGTTCGAGATGCCTCGGGAACTGCGGATCTGGTGGTCGTGGCACGACGGCGCTGACGGGTAGTCGAAGATCGGGCCCGGCAACTTCCAGTTGCTCTCGTTGTCGGAGAGCGTCGATCACTACCACCGCAACCGCGCGCTACATACCCACGAGAAAGCGGTGGCGAGTGGCATCGACGAAATGTACTGGCACGCAACTTGGCTCCCGTTCATGGTGGCGGGCGCCGAGCGGTTGTACGTCGACTGCGCTGGCCCGAGCTCTGCGGTGTCGCCGGTGCGCCTGGTGTCGAGTGACTGGGAGGACTTCGCGACCGAGCGCACGCCGTCGCTGACCGCCGCGGTAGAGATGTGGGTCCAGGCCCTCGACGCCGGCCACTACCACTGGTCCGAGGCCGACGGGCACTGGATCTGCGACTACTCAGCCCTGCCTTCCCACTGGAGGACCTCGGGCTTGTTCTGATCTGGCTCTAGGGTTCCAGGCATGACTGGGATGGCGCGGCTCACGTTTGGTCGGCTGTCAGAGGCGTGGAGGGGCGAGGCTGCGGACTTCACGCCGTTGCTCGCGGAGCAAGTTGATGCCCTCGGGAGCGCGATTGGCGTCGACCTCGCGAGCATCGGCCAGTCTGAGGTGCATACCGCAGGCGGCCGACGGATCGACATTCTGGCTCAGGGCGAGGACGGCTCTGAGTTCGTGATCGAGAACCAGTACCGAAGTTTGGATCACGATCATCTGACGCGAGGGCTGGCGTACGCCGTCGCCCGCCGCGCTCGCGGACTGATCGTCGTCGCCGAGGACCATCGTGACGAGTTCGTGCACTCGCGCAGTATTTGAACGAGCTCGCCGAGCACGATCCCGAGAGAGGCATCTCAATCTGGCTCGTTGTGGCACAGGCCGTCCAGATCGAGGGCAGCCGCTGGGCCCCGCTTTTCGTTGCTGTTGTTGAGCCCAACGCATTCACCGCAACGGTCGAGAAGGTGAAGCAGGCCGAGACGCCGCTCCCGACACTGGACGAGTTCTGGGGACTGTTTGATTCCGACGAAATCTTGAAGGCCGCCCAGCACGTCGTGACGGCATGGGAGACGGCGGGATACCGCCGCCGACTCGGACCCAACCATGTGGTGCTCGAAGCGCCCGGGCCGTCCAAGAACGGGATCCGCACAGTGATCGCGCTGTACGGCGACGGCCGCGTTCTTGTGCCGTTCGGTTCCTATGCCGGTCAGAACAGCGGAATCCCGATCGAGCCGCTAACAACAGCAGCGTTCAGAGCGTCCGCGGATGCGCTATTTGGGTTCCTCGGATCAGAACGCCAGGCAAGGACAGCGCCCGGATGGCTGAATGCCGGAACAGCTGACGCGCTGATCGACTTCTCTGTCAAAGTTGCCAGCGCTTACGCCGCCGCCTTTGCGGAGGTTCCGGCAACACAGGACTGAATGTGTCGAACGGATGGGCCCCAGGGGATCGAACGCTGAACCGACAGACTGGGAGCTCGGGTCGCTGCGTCCGCCGGACCCGGTCAGCTCGTCATCAACGACGATCGCCGCCGGGCCGTCCTCAACGCCAGCAGGATCTCTCCGCCCCTCTGGACGTCCGGCGTCCGCGTAGTGCAAGTCTCTGCGCTAGCTCACCGCCGGCAGCCTCGGCCAGACGGTGCACACTAGGGACAAGCAGGGGCGCGCCTAATGATCTTCACCGCTCACATAGTCGAACTGCGCAAGAAGCAACCGGGCGGTGCCCTCGATCGAATCCGGCGCCTCACTAGCGAACATCACAGCGTCAACGTGTGCGCTCTCGAGGCGGCTTCGGATGTTGCCATGCTCCGCGACGAATGGGTAGTAAATCACGGCCGCAAACTTGCCGTTCGGGTACTCGCGCTTGAAACGAGTGGCCTTGTTCACGACCTCGTCGGACCGCTTGTGAATATCGCGGCGCGCCTCGATCCGCTTGACGTCTATCCCGACTTCAATCGGGCCGGTCAAGGGCGCTGCCGCGTCAAGCTCAAACTCCTCGTGTGAGCTTAGGAACTTGCGCTTCTTGAACTGCTCGCGGCTGAACCGGTTGAGTGCCTCTTGAACGCGCGTCTCCCAACGCCCTTTCTCGGCTCGCATCTCCTTATCGATGAACTCGAGACGATCAGCATGCGTCAACGCGGGGAGCTCCAGGTACGTGGGCAAGAAAGGCTTGATGTAGCCCGCCAACCCCATCGCGGATTCGCTCGTCAGACGCGGATTGTATGTATTGACGTTCTTGAGTCCGAGGTCTCTTGCAATCGCGCGGCCGGCAATATTGCAGCTCGCGATCAATGGCTTCAAGACAGTCGGATGCTCAAGCAGCGCTGTCGCGATCTCAGGGATAGTGACGTCATCAAAGATGATGACGTCGACCTCGCGCCGGGCAATGTGATCCTGGAAGGCAGCTCGAAGCTGCTCGTCAATGTAGGAGTGACGCTCGTCCGCCGCTTCACGAACGAGGGCCATGAAGTCGGCGTGGCTGCCGTACCCCTCACTCACAGTGCCACGGGGCGAGCAACCTCGGTGCTGAAGTCCCTTATCTCAGTGCTCATTTCCCACGCTGGGTCCTCGGTATTGCCTTGCTGCAGTCGCCGCTGGATCATCTCCAGGTACTTCGGCTCGATCTCGTAAGACACGGACGAGCGACCCCAGTTCCGCGCAGCGAGGGCAGACGTTCCAGTGCCGGCGAACGGGTCGAGCACAACGTCGCCCTTGAACGAGAACATCCGGATAAGCCGCTCCGCGAGTTGAACTGGGAAAGGTGCGGGGTGCTCTTTCAAGGACGCGCCGCGGATGTCGTCCCAGAAGGTCCGGAACATCTTTACGTACTCATCGGTTGGAATCAGACTCTCGTCTTCCATCTCGCCCGATGGGGACCGATAGCCGCCAGGCTTGCGCAGGAAGACGATGTGCTCGGTGTCGTTCTTGATGATTCCGTTCGGAAGGTTTGGCTTTCCGAGAAAGCGACTTGAATTACTCGCCTCAAGCTTAATGTTTGCAACTTTGTACCAAATGATGCCCTGCAGATGATCTAGACCAAGTTTGCGACTTCGAACGCGGATGTCTGCTGCAAGTGGGAGCACGTAGTGACGACCAGCCTTGCCGCGCGCCACATTCACGTCCCCAACGACGCAGCAGATTCGCCCCCCTGGAACGAGAACGCGGGCGCACTCCGCCCAGACTTTGTCGAGCTCGTCCAGGAACTTGTCATAGTCGTCAATGTCGCCAAGCTGATTCGGGTTGCCGGGCTCGTACTGCTTCAAGTTCGCATATGGAGGGGAAGTGACGACCAGATGTACCGACCTGTCTGGAAGCTCGGGCATCTGACGGGAGTCACCCAGGATCACACGATGAGAAGTCGGTCCTGCGCGGAGCTGCTCTCGCGGATTCTTTGATGGCTTGGGTGGCACAACAGCTCCTGTCGGTCGGACCGGCCCAAGTCTATGGAGCGTGGCCGACGGTTTCTGCTACGACGCGCGTGGGGTGGGCAAGATCGCGACACCCTGGCCTCGACACCGGCATGACTCACACCCGGCTCCCCTTCCCCGTACGGTCGAGTGGTGTCCGAGCGACGACTACAGGAGGCCATGGCCGCATTTCGACTGCGGCAGGCGCGGGCGAGTGACCGGCAGGAGGCCATTCAGCTGTACTGCTGCGACGAGCTGCGGGCTCGCGGTTTGCGGGCCGCGGAAATCGAGGTGCCCATCGCCGGCGCATACCGCACGAAGCGGTGGGACGTTGGGATGGTCATCGACAGCGAACCGCGACTGGCGATCTCGTGCAAGTCGATCATCGCCAACCACGGTGGCACTGTGCCGAACCGAGTCGACGACATGTTGGGTGAAGCGGTCAACCTGCACCGCCGGTGGCCGCGGGCCGTGATCGGCTACCTATTCATGATGGCCAGGGTTGACGAGTCGCTGGCGAGCACGCGCAGACGACAGCATCTGCGCGCTCGGGGCTATCCCGAAGATGTCATCTTGGAAGAGGCACGCGAGAGCGGCGGCCGGTGGTTCGCTCGATTGGGCGAGAGCGTCAGCCAGGCATCCGGCCGGGAGTCTGAAGCCGACCTGCCCGAGATGTTCGAAGCTGTGAGCTGCTCGCTGGTCGGCTTCGAGGTTTCGCCGCTGTTTCCGGTTGAGTATCACCCCAGCACGCCGCGACCGGCCGAGTTCTTCGACATTCTCGCGGAGACCTACACCGAACGCTTCGGCCGCAAATGACCACGGGTGTTACGTGCCCGGGCTGCGTAACAGAAATATCCAAGCACAAAGCCTGGATGTGCAGGTCAGACGAGTGGGCCGCCAGGGGATCGAACCCTGAACCCGCGGATTAAAAGTCCGCTGCTCTGCCAGTTGAGCTAACGGCCCTGGCCGCAACGAGCGTAGTCAGGCGCGACGAGCGGGGTCAGGCAATTGTGTCGGTTTAGCACCGCCGCGCACGGTGAACCGAACCAGAGAGAGGAGCCAACCGCAACACACGAGCCCACAAACGGCGCGCCCAGCACCGGCGAAGGGACGACCGTGTTCAGTGTCGCGAGTGTTGAACTGCCGCCGACCGCGGAATCCGTGCCCGCCGCCCGCCAGCTCGTCGGCGCGGTCACCGGCCACCTTCCCCGCCGCGCCCGCGAGGCCGCCGAACTCGTCACCAGCGAACTCGTGACCAACAGCGTCGTCCACGCCGGCACCCCGTTCAGCGTCTTCGCCGCCGTCGACGAGGACTCGGTCGAACTCGTCGTCGCCGACCACGCCGGCTGGATCGACGAGGAACCCGAAAGCGCCGGTCACGGCCTGCTCCTCGTGGGCCTGCTCACCGCCGACTGGGCCGCGGTCATGGAAGAGGACGGCAAGCGGGTCTGGGCCCGGCTCGAAGTCGACGACATCCCGGCCTACTGAAACAAGCTCGGCCCGCTAGCGTGTCGCGGTGCCTCCCGCTCGCCTGCGCACCGTCTACCGCGCCGTCGTCCCCGAGCGCATCCGCCGCTGGATCCGGCACCAGCGTTACTACCGCCCCCGCCGGCTAACCCTGCATCTGCCACTGCCTCCCGACGGGACCACGCGCCCGCGCCGACTCCACATGACCGCCCCCACCGGCCTGCTGATCCCACGGATGCTCGACGAGGCCGGCCTCGCCGGCTACGAGCCCGAGACGCTGGCCGTCTACCTAGCCGCCGTCGACCTCGCCCCAGACGGCGCGGTGCTCGACATCGGCGCGAACGTCGGCGTCTACGGCCTGCTCGCCCGAGCACTCTCCGACCGCGACGTGCACGCCTTCGAGCCGGTGCCCGAACTCGCCGAAGTCGCGGTCGCCACCGGCGTCGCCAACCGCCTGACCTACTCCGTCAGCCGCCAGGCCGTCGGCCGCGAGCCGGGCGAAGCGACGTTCTACCTCTCCGACGTCAGCGACTCCTCGAACTCACTCAACCCGTCCTTCCGCGCGTCCACTCGCACTCTCAACGTGACCGTCACCACCCTCGACCAGTACGTCGAAACGCACGGTCTCGTCCCCGCGATCGTCAAGATCGACGCTGAGACCGGCGAGCCCGACGTACTCGCCGGCGGTCACGGCACGCTGCGCACCCACCGCCCCTGGCTGCTGCTGGAAATCCTCCCCGGCCGCACCGAGAAAGCCGTCGCGGCCGAGATGGAGCAGTGGGGCTACACCTGGTACCGCTGCGTCGGCGAGCCGCCGTACGCCGCCCGCACCGACCTCGACATCAACGACGGGACGCCGGCGCCCATGTGGCTCATGCTGCCCGAACCCGCGACCGAGGAGTTCTGGAACCGGTCGCTGCAGTGGCTCGCGGCCATCCGCAAGACGGGCGAGCTATCCCGCTGACCCGCCCCGGCCGGCACCGGCGGCGAACCGGGCCGCACCGGACCGACCCACCTCGACGACCTCCAGGCCGTAGCGCATCTCCAGCGCGAGCGCTTCGTCCCTCGACAAGCCCCAGCCGTCGTACACGGACGCGCGGTCGGACAGCATCGTCTCCTGCGGGTACGCCGCCAGCTGCTCGCCCAACGCGACCGCCGCCGCGAGCGGCTCCTCGACGACCGACGTGACGAGGCCCATCGCCAGCGCCTCGTCCGCCTCGACAGTGCGGCCGGTGAGGATCAGATCGAGCGCCCGGCCCATGCCGACGATCCGGGGCAGCCGCCAGGTCCCGCCGTCGATCAGCGGAACCCCCCAGCGCCGTTCCAGACAACCGAACTTCGATCGCGGCGAGCACACCCGCAGGTCGCACCACAACGCGAGCTCCAGCCCACCCGCGACCGCCCACCCGTCGATCGCCGCGATCGTCGGCTTGCTCGCCGTACGGCGGGTGAACCCCAACGGCCCGTCCGGTCCGGCGGCCCGCGGCGAGAGCGTGTCGATCGCGGTCAGGTCGGCACCGGCGCAGAACGCCTCGCCGGCGCCGGTCAGCACCAGCACCCGCAACGCGTCGTCGGCCTCGAACCGATCCAGCGCGTCCACCAGCGCCTGCGCGGTCGGGCCATCGATCGCGTTCCGCCGGTGCTGGCGGTCGATCGTGACCACCGCGACCGGGCCGCGGACCTCCCACTTCACCTCATCGGTCATAGCGCATTCGACCATGGCCCAGCCGGAGCCCTAGACTGTCTCGGTCCCCAACGGCAGGGCGCCGAGGGCGACCTCGCCCCCATCGTCTAGAGGCCCAGGACGCCGCCCTTTCAAGGCGGTAGCACGGGTTCGAATCCCGTTGGGGGTACGTACGACCAGCAAGGTCCTGTGGAGCAGTTGGAGTGCTCGCCGCCCTGTCAAGGCGGAGGTCGCGGGTTCAAGTCCCGTCAGGACCGCCAGTATTTACGCGACCCGCGCCACGACCTTCGCCAGCAGGAACGGGTGCCCGCCGTACAGCTTGAACGCACCGAGCGCGCGCCAGTCGTCCTGATCGATCGTGCCGTTGACCGGCAGGCCCTTCTGCTGCTGCCACTGCAGGACGGCCGCGGTGGTCTCGACGTCGTACTGGCCGGTGACGTTCGTGATCGCGAGCGCCTTCTGTAGCGCCTTGACCGCGTCACCGGTCGCGCCGAACGACAGCGTCGTGTTCCGGTACGGCCAGAGCGGGCCGGGGTGGCCCGGCGTCGCGTCCATCACCGGGCAGGTCACGTTCTCGTCGAACGTCCGCGTGTACTGGCCGATCCATGTGACGCCGCCGCTGCCGGTCGTCCGGCACTTCGCCTCGGCGTCCGCAACCTTGCCGTCACCGGCCGGCAGCCAGTTGGGCAGGTTCACCCGGTAACTGCCGACGATGTGCGCCCACATGTACGACGTCGTGTAGATGCCGACGCCGACGCCGCCGGCCTTGAGCCGGTTGATCGCGCCCTCGACGACCTTCGCGTTGACCGCGTGGTTCTGCGACCACTTGTACTTGTGCCGGAACTCGACGTCGACCCA
>JAVEEG010000167.1 GCA_030840585.1 Frankiaceae bacterium
CGATGCGTTACTCGCTGCTCATCCTTAGCCGCCCGTAGCGGGCCGAGACCGACCGGCCCCCGCTGCGGGGTTCCGGCACGCCGGTCAGTTCGTCTCCCACATTCGCAGGAGCAGCGGCCCTATGACCGGCATGCCGAAGGCATCGCGCTACCAAGCATTCGCCCCGATCGACCTCCCGGATCGCACCTGGCCGTCGCGGGTCATCACCGCGCCGCCGCAGTGGTGCAGCGTCGACCTGCGCGACGGCAATCAGGCGCTCATCGATCCGATGGACGCCGAGCGCAAGCGGCGGATGTTCGACCTGCTCGTCCGCATCGGCTACACCGAGATCGAGGTCGGCTTCCCGGCCGCGAGCCAGACCGACTTCGACTTCATCCGCTCACTCGTCGAGACGGATGCGGTCCCGCCGCACGTCACGATCCAGGTGCTCACCCAGGCACGCGAGGAGTTGATCGAGCGCACGGTCGAGTCGCTCGTCGGCTTCCGCGGCACCGCGCTGATCCACCTCTACAACTCCACGTCGACGTTGCAGCGCCGGGTCGTCTTCGGCCTCGACAAGGACGGGATCAAAGACATCGCCGTCAGCGGTGCGCAGTGGTGCCAGAAGTACGCCGAATCAATGCTCGGGCCGGAGACGGCGGTCCGCTACCAGTACAGCCCGGAGTCGTTCACCGGCACCGAACTCGACTACGCCGTCGAGGTCTGCGACGCGGTGCTCGACGTCTGGCAGCCGACGCCCGACGACAAGGTCGTGCTCAACCTGCCCGCCACCGTCGAGATGGCGACGCCCAACATCTACGCCGACCAGATCGAGTGGTTCCACCGGAACATCTCCCGGCGGGACAGCGTGATCCTTAGCCTGCACCCGCACAACGACCGTGGTACGGCGGTCGCCGCGGCCGAACAGGGTGTGATGGCCGGCGCGGATCGGGTCGAGGGCTGCCTGTTCGGCAACGGCGAACGCACCGGCAACGTGTGCCTGGTCACGTTGGCGCTGAACCTGTTCAGCCAGGGCATCGATCCGGGCGTCGACTTCACCGACATCGACGAGGTCCGCCGTACCGTCGAGCACTGCAATCAGCTCCCGGTGCACCCGCGCCATCCGTACGGCGGCGACCTCGTCTACACCGCGTTCTCCGGGTCGCATCAGGACGCGATCAAGAAAGGCTTCGACGCGCTCGAAGCCGACGCACGTGAAGCCGGCATCGACATCGACGACTTCACCTGGGGCGTGCCGTACCTGCCGATCGATCCGAAGGACGTCGGCCGCAGTTACGAAGCGGTCATCCGGGTCAACTCGCAGTCGGGCAAGGGCGGCGTCGCGTACGTGTTGAAGCACGACTACAAGCTCGACGTGCCGCGACGGATGCAGATCGAGTTCTCCCGGATCGTGCAGGAGGAGGCCGACGCACTCGGCGGCGAGATCTCGCCGCAACGCATCTGGGATCTCTACCAGGCGAGCTACCTCGGCCGAACCGCACCACTCGAACTCGTGCATTACTCGGTCACGTCCGCAGACACCGACCGGATCACCGCCGAGGTCGTCTACGCCGCCGAACGGCACACGATCGAGGGCGAGGGCAACGGCCCGATCGCCGCGTTGGTGCACGCGCTGGCCTCGATCGACATCGACGCCCGCGTCCTCGACTACCACGAGCACGCGACGGGTGCCGGCGAGGAATCGCAAGCAGCGTCGTACCTCGAGGTCGCGGTCGACGGCCGCGTGCTGTGGGGTTGCGGCATCCATCCGAGCATCACGACCGCTTCACTGCGGGCACTCGTGAGCGCGATCAACCGCGGGAAGGAGGTGCACTGACATGGATGACACCACCGAGGAAGCCCGGGCCGCCGTGCAGCGGTCGCTGGACTGGCAGGACCACTCGCCGACGCCGAGCGACCTAGCGGAGTGAGCGCGAGATAGGCGGATCGGCCGCTTAGGCGACATCCCTCGCATCTGGCTGCATGCCGCCAGGCGCGAAGGTACGGTTCGCCAGTGATCCGACCTTCCTTCCTGCGTATCCCGCTTGCCCTCATAGTCATCGCCGGCCTCGGCGCGGCGGTCGCGCCCGACGCGTCCGCGTCCGCCGCCCAGCGCGCGCCGCGACCGCAGATGGCGGCACTGCACGACCACCGGTCGTTGCCGCTGTCGACCCACACCGCGGGTCGGATCGACGCCGCGTTGCAGAGCCGGCACGGCACTGTCGACGTAATGCTGCAGCTCGCGCCAACGCCCGCGAGCGTCGTCGCCGCCGCGCAGGTGAAGGCCCGCCGGCAGGTCGAGTTCGGCAAGCAACGCGCCCGGATCGCGATGGTCCAGCGGTCCGTCGCCGCGCACTTCGGTGCCGCCGCGACCCGCGCCACCAAGCTGTTCAGCGTCAGCGCCGTGTACGACGGCATCGCAGTGCGCACCGACGCGTCGCGGCTCGCCGCTCTCGCGCACCTGTCCGGTGTCACGTCAGTGCACCAGCTCACGCCGAAGCATCTCGACAACACCGTGACCGTGCCGCTGACCAAGGCGGTGCAGCTGTGGCGGGACGCGAACGGCAACACCGGCGCCGGCGTGAAGCTCGGCATCATCGACACCGGTGTCGACTACACCCACGCGAACTTCGCCGGCACCGGTACGACGGGGGCGTACAAGGCGGCGCAGGCGATCACCGACGCGTCGTGGGTGACGGCCAAGGTCGCCGGTGGCTTCGACTTCGCGGGCGACAGCTACGACCCCGGCGCCGGCCTGCCAGGTGACGAGGACACCGACATCACTGACGCGCAGCCGCAGCCCGACCCGAACCCGTTGGACTGCAACGGTCACGGCACCCACGTCGCCGGCACCGCGGCCGGCCTCGGCGTCACCACCGGCGGCGCGACTTACGCCGGCAGCTACACCGACACCGCCACCGACGTGCCGACGTTCGAGAGCCAGTTCTCGATCGGCCCGGGCATGGCGCCGGGCGCGACGTTGTACGCGCTGAAGATCTTTGGTTGCGGCGAGGGTGGTACGTCGTCCGACCTGATCAGCCAGGCGCTCGACTGGGCGGCCGCGCCGCCGACCAACGCGCATCCGGAAGGCGACGTCAGCCAGCACCTCGACGTGGTGAACATGTCGCTCGGCTCGGACTTCTCGCCGCCGGACGACCCGGACGCGATCGCCGCCACCAACGCGATCGCGGCTGGTGTCACGGTCGTCGCGGCGAGCGGCAACGCCGGTGACTTGTTCAACGCGGGCGGCGCGCCGGGCAACGTGACGCCGGTGCTCAGCGTCGCCGCGAGCGACGACAGCCAGGACATCGTCGATGGCCTCCAGGTCGACTCGCCGTCGGGCCTCGACGACCCGGACACGACCAACCACGCCTGGCCGGCCGAGCAGTCCGATGCGTACCCGTGGCGGTCGCGGCCGGCCGTACAAGGTGTGCTGGCCCGGCTCGGCAGTGACACGTTCGCCGTCCCGTCTGACACGAACAACTCCGACGGCTGCGATCCGCTCAGCGCGGACGACGCCGCCGCGGTCGCCGGCAAGGTCGCGTTCCTGTACTGGACCGACGACGACGCCGCGCGCCGCTGCGGCTCGGCCACCCGCTCCGGCAATGTCGCGAGCGCGGGTGCGGTCGGTGCAGTGCTCGCGGACGACCAGGACCTGTTCATCGCGGGCATCGTCGGCGATCCCTCGATTCCGGTGCTGATCACGACCAAGGGCGCGCGCGACGTGCTGCTGCCGCAGCTCGGCAACAACGTGACCGTCACGCTGACCAACGCGTTGCACAACCAGGTCGTGCTGACTCACCCCTCGACCGTCGACAACGTGGCCAGCTTCAGCTCGCGCGGTACTGAGTCGACCGGCGCGGTCAAGCCGGACGTCACCGCGCCCGGCGTCACGGTCTTCTCCGCCGCGGTCGGCACCGGCAACGAAGGTGCGTCATTGAGCGGTACGTCGATGGCGACGCCGCACGTCGCGGGCGAGGCCGCGCTGGTCCTCGCCGCGCATCCCACTTGGCTGAGTGACGCGCACACCGGCGACACCGGTACGAACAAAGGCAACGTGCCGCTCGAGGTCAAGGCCGCGATCATGAACACCGCGACCGCGCCGGTGACCTGTCATTCGCTCGCGTCGGCCACGCCGCAGTGCGACGGCGTGACAGAGTCGCCGAACCGGGTCGGCACCGGCCGGATCGACGCCGACGCGGCCGCGCTCACGAACGTCATTGCGTACGACTCCGACGCCGACGCGAGCGGTGGCGTCAGCGTCGCGTTCGGCCGGGTCGAGGTCGTCGGCACCGAGATCGTGACGAAGACCCGCACCGTCACGGTCAAGAACGCCGGCAACTCGACCGTGCCGGCGTACTCCGCGACGTACAACAGCTCCGACGACATGCCCGGCGTCAGCATCTCGGTGCTGCCCAACAGCAACAGCGTCATTGCGGCGGGTGGAACGCAGACGTTCACGGTGACGCTGACCGTCAACGGCAGCCAGATCAAGGACCGGCCAGACCCGACCCTCGACGCCAAGCCGGGTGCGTTCGGCGGCCAGATCGAGCGCAGCTTCGTCGCCGACGAGAGCGGCCGGTTGGTGTTCACATCGTCCGGCGGCCCGACCCTCGACGTGCCGGCGTACGCGGCACCGCGTCACGTCGGCACGATGACGTCGCCCAAGACGGTCGCGTTTGCGAACGGCCTCGGCGGCATCCCGCTCACCGGCAACGACGTGTTCGACCTCGGCAGCGGCAACACCGCGACCGTCGCCTCGACCGTCGATGCGATGGAACTGCAAGGTGTCAGCGGCGTACTGCCGGCCTGTGCTGGTGGCGCGCTGCCCCCGGGTTGTGTCGGCGGTTCGGCGGACAAGGCGGCGGATCTCGCGGCGGTCGGGGTCACGTCCGACATCCCGGTCTACACCGAGATGGGCGCCGACCCGTACGACAGCAGCAGCGCGGCGTTCGCGTACATCGGCATCGTCACGCAGCAGCCGTGGCGGACGCCGAGCGAGCTGAACGAGTACGACGTGATGATCGACGCGAACCGTGACGGGCTGCCGGACGCGGTGCTCTACAACACCCGCATCCCCGAGACCGACGTGTTCGTCTCCGAGCTCGACGCCCTGCTCCAGGGCCGGGGCGGTTTCGTGGACGGCCCGACGCTCGACGTCGAACTGCTCAACGGCATCGACCCGTCCGGCACCGACACCTACATGTTCGACAACAACGTGATGACGATGCCGTTCACGGTGGCCGCGCTCGAGTCGGTCGGCTTCGACCCGCAGCACAGCACCCGGGTGAACTACTGGGTCGACGGCATTAGCGGCGAGAGCGGCATCGTCGACACGATCGGTGATCCGTTGCGAGGTCAGCAGCCGATGTCGGTCGACCTCGCCCTGCCCGCGGTGTATGCCTCGGACACCAGCAGCGGCCTGCAGTTCCCCGACGGTTGCGTCACCTTCTGCTTCTCGACGCTGGACGCCGACACGAGCGGCGTCGACCTGAAGGTCGTGCAGACCGCGGCGAACGTGGCCGCCGACAAGCCGCTCGGTGTGTTGCTGGTCCGGCACAACAACGCGAGCGGCAAGCGGGCGAGCATTGTCCAGTTCGCGACCAGTGTCACCGCCAAGCTCGGCCGGACGACCGCGCCGTACGGCTACCGCAACCCGGTGGGCGTGACGGTCGCGACGACGCTCGGCACCGCGACCGGAACGGCGACGGTGACCGAGGGATCGGTGACCCTCGCGAAGGGCACGTTGAGCAAGGGCGTCGCGCATCTCACGCTGCCGGTCCGCAGCGTTGGCAAGCACTCGCTCGTCGTGCATTACCTCGGTGACGCGGCGCACGCGGCGAGCTCGCGGTCGCTCGCCCTCACGGTCGTGAAGGCGACTACGACGACCGCGCTGTCGATCAGCGGATCCGGGACCGTGACATTGACCGCGACGACGCGGGTCGTGAGCCCGGGCGCCGGCGGCATCGGCGGCTCGGTCGCGTTCTACGACAACGGGGTGAAGTTCGCGACGGTCACGACGAAGGGCACGGCAAAGGCGACCCGCCGGCTGAGCCGCGGCAAGCACACCCTGCTCGCGGTCTACAGCGGCAGCTCGACGATGCTGACCAGCAGGGGGTCACGAACGCTCACGGTGTAACGGTTAGCCTCGCTCCCCGTGAGCGACGCGCTGAACCTCGCGGTGATCCCCGGCGACGGCATCGGTAGCGAAGTCGTCGCCGAGGGGCTGAAGGTGCTGGCCGCGGTCACCGCCGGCAGCGATGGCCCGAAGGTCGCGACGACGGCGTACGACCTCGGCGCCGCGCGCTGGCACCGCACCGGTGAGACGTTGCCGGACAGCGTGCTCGACGAGCTGCGCGGGCACGACGCGATCCTGCTCGGTGCGGTCGGCGATCCCACGGTGCCGTCCGGAGTGCTCGAACGCGGCTTGCTGTTGCGACTGCGGTTCGCGTTCGAGCACGCGGTGAACCTGCGCCCGGTCAAGCTGTATCCGGGTGTCGCGACGCCGCTCGCCGGAGTCGACCCGGATCGCATCGACATGGTCGTCGTCCGGGAAGGCACCGAGGGTCCGTACGCCGGTGTGGGCGGGCTGCTGCGGGCCGGTACGCCGCAGGAGATCGCGACCGAGAACAGCGTGAACACCCGGTGGGGCGTCGAGCGGGTGGTGCGCGACGCGTTCCGGCGGGCGGCGGCGCGGCCGCGACACAAGCTCACGTTGGTGCACAAGACGAACGTGCTGACCCACGCGGGCGGGCTGTGGCAGCGCACGGTCGACGAGGTGGCGGCCGAGTTCCCCGCGGTCACGGTCGACTACGCGCACGTCGACGCGGCCTGCCTGTATTTCGTCACCCAGCCGGAGCGGTTCGACGTCGTGGTGACCGACAACTTGTTCGGCGACATCGTCACCGATCTCGGTGCCGCGATCGCCGGCGGCATGGGGCTGGCCGCGAGCGGCAACCTCAACGTCGACGGCACCGCGCCGAGCATGTTCGAGCCGGTGCACGGCAGCGCGCCGGACATCGCCGGCCAGGGCAAAGCCGACCCGACCGCGACCGTGTTGTCGGTGGCGATGATGCTCGACCATCTCGGTTACGCCGATGCCGCCGTCCGGGTGGAGTCCGCGGTCGCGGCGGACCTGGGGTCGCGCGCCTCGCACGGCGAGCCTCGTACTACGTCACAGGTCGGCGACGCACTCGCCGCGGGCGTGGCCTGAGCCGTACCCTCGACGTATGGCCCTGGACTTCGCGCTGGAGCGCACCGCCTCCCCGGCCGGCGACGACGAGATCGCCGCAGCCCTCGTGTCGCCCGGCTTCGGCCGGGTGTTCACCGATCACATGGTGACCGCGGTATGGACCGGCGAGAACGGCTGGCACGACGCCCGGGTTCGCCCGTACGGCCCGCTCTCGCTCGACCCGGCGACGCATGTCTTCCACTACGCGCAGAGCATCTTCGAGGGCTTCAAGGCTTACCGGCAGCCGGACGGTTCGGTCGCGACGTTCCGGCCGGCCGCGAACGGTGCGCGGTTCGTTCGCTCGGCGCAGCGGATGGCGCTGCCGGCGTTCGAGGTCGAGGACTTCGTCAACGCCGCTGACACGCTGATCAGCGTCGACCGGCGGTGGGTGCCGACCGCGCCGGATGCGAGCCTGTACCTGCGGCCGTTCATGATGGCGACCGAGGTCGGCCTCGGCGTGCGGCCGGCCAACGAGGTGACGTTCGTGCTCATCGCCTCGCCGTCGGTCTCGTACTTCGCCGGTGGGGCGAAGCCGGTGACCATCTGGCTGTCCGAGGACTACACCCGCGCGGCGCCCGGCGGCACCGGCGCGGCGAAGTGCGCGGGCAACTACGCCGCCAGCCTGGTCGCGCAGCAGGAGGCGATCGCGAACGGCTGCGATCAGGTCGTGTTCCTCGACGCGGTGGAGCGTCGCTGGGTGGAAGAGCTCGGCGGGATGAACATCTTCTTCGTCCTCGACGACGGCACACTGGTCACGCCGGAGCTCACCGGCAGCATCCTCGAAGGCGTGACCCGCGACACGATCCTCACGCTGGCAAAGGAACTCGGGCACGAGGTCGAGGAGCGGCGGGTCGACGTCGACGAGTGGCGCAAGGGTGTCGAGACCGGCCGGATCACCGAGACGTTCGCCTGCGGGACCGCGGCGATCGTGGCCTCGATCGGCACGTTGCGCTGGCACGGTGGCGAAGCGGTCGCGGCCGCGGCGACGCCGGTGGCGGACACGATCCGGGAAACGCTGGTAGGCATTCAGCAAGGGCTGGTGCCCGATACGCATGGCTGGATGCACACCGTCGCTTAGGCTGCGAGTGAGGAACGGGAGGTCGCGACCATGCAGGTCCGTGACGCGATGAGCACCGACGTGCTGACCATCGGCCCCAACCACACGCTGCGCGAGGCGGCGGCGCGGATGTCCGGGCGCAAGGTCGGCGCCGCGGTCGTCCTCGACCCGGACCACGACCAGCCGGGCATCCTCACCGAGCGCGACATCCTCGACGCGGTCGGCGCCGGCCAGGACGTCGACGCCGAGCGGGTGCACGACCACCTGACGTCGTCGATCGTCGTAGCGGCACCCGACTGGCCGCTGACCAAGGCGGCGGTGGCGATGAACAACGGCGGGTTCCGGCACCTCGTGGTCTGCCAGGGCCAGGACGTGATCGGGGTGCTGTCGGTCCGCGACATCGTCCGGGTGTCGGTCGCCGAGCCCGTCTCCGGCTGACCGGCGGCGATGATCATGGCGTCTCAGCCGGCGAGACGAGGTGCCGATGTTCGGGACAGCGGCCCTGATGATCGCCAGTATTGACGCCGTGAGCACGATCATCATTGCCGGGCGCGCCGACTAGCTGCATCAGTCGCGCGCGAACCCCTGTTGGCCAGCCGGCCGCAGGGGTTTTTGCTTGAGAGGACAGGACCAACACGGTGGACGACGCATTCCACGTCTACGACACGACGCTGCGCGACGGCACCCAGCGGGAGAGCCTGTCGCTGTCGGTCGAGGACAAGCTCGCGGTCGCGGCGCATCTCGACGACCTCGGCGTCGGCTTCATCGAGGGTGGCTGGCCGGGCGCGAACCCCAAGGACGCCGCGTTCTTCCGCCGCGCCGCCGACGGTGAGCTGAGGTTGCGTACGGCGCAGCTCGCGGCGTTCGGCGCCACCCGCAAGCCGGGGATCGTCGCGGCCGACGATCCGCAGGTACGCGCGCTGCTCGACGCGCGCACGCCGGTCGTCACCCTCGTCGCGAAGTCGCACGCAGGTCACGTCACCCGCGCGCTGCGCACCACGCTGGACGAGAACCTCGCGATGGTGCGCGACACGGTCGAGTTGCTGCGTGCGGAAGGACGTCGCGTCTTCCTCGACGCCGAACACTTCTTCGACGGCTACTTTCTCGACCGCGACTACGCGCTCGCCGTGGTCCGGACCGCGTACGACGCGGGCGCCGAGGTCGTCGCGCTGTGCGACACCAACGGCGGGATGCTGCCGGG
>JAVEEG010000326.1 GCA_030840585.1 Frankiaceae bacterium
AGCGGCATGAACTCGATGAAGCGCACCTCGTACGGGTACTCGCGGGCGAACTCGGCGAACGGGATGGCCTCGTCCTCGGTGAAGCCGCGCATCGCGACCGCGTTGATCTTGATCGGGTGGGCGTCCGGGAAGCCGGCGAGGGTCTCGAGACCGCGCAGCACGCGCGGTAGCGCGTCGCGCCGCGTCATCTCGAAGAAGCGGTCGCGCTGCAGCGAGTCGACCGACACGTTGAAGCGATTGATGCCCGCCTCGACGAGCGCCGCGGCGTCGCGCTCGAGCAGGAAGCCGTTCGTCGTGACGCTGAGGTCCTGCACCCCGTCGACCGCGGCCAGCATCGCGGCCAGGCGCGGGAACTCCCGGCGCACGAGCGGCTCGCCGCCGGTCAGCCGGATGTCGTGGACGCCCATTGAGGCGAGCAGCGTCACGAGCCGCTCGATCTCCTCGAAGCTCAGGACCTCGTTGCGCTCGAGCCACGGCAGGCCTTCGGCCGGCATGCAGTACTGACAGCGGAAGTTGCAGCGGTCGGTGACCGACACCCGTACATCGCGGATGCGGCGGTCGTGTCCGTCGCGCAGCGGTTCAATCTTGTTCATCATGCCTCCAGGTTCCCGAGCGCCCGCCGCTCTTCTCAAGGAGCTCGACGCGCTCGATGGCGACGCCGCGCTCGATGCCCTTGACCATGTCGTAGACACACAATGCGCCGGCGGCAGCCGCCACCATCGCTTCCATCTCCACCCCCGTACGCGCTGTTACGCGCGCGGTGGCCGTAAGGATCACCGTACCCCCGAGCGGGTCGACCTCAACCTCGACGTCGACGGAATCCAGCGGCAGCGTGTGCGCCAGAGGGATCCACTCGTCGGTGCGCTTGGCGGCCTGGATCGCCGCCAGCCGGGCCGTCGAGACGACGTCGCCCTTGGGCGCGTCGCCGGCCGCGACAGCGGCCGCGGTCTCCGGACGCATACGCACGATCGCGCGCGCCACGGCGACCCGCGACGTCGCGGGTTTCGCGCCCACGTCGACCATGCGCGCACGTCCGTCCGCATCCAGGTGTGTCAACAGCTCGCCGCTCATGTCTCCTCCGTCCCGACCGCCTGCCTAGGTACCCACCGTAGCGAATGGGCGGTCCCGGCCGGCGGCTCCCGCGCGTCCCCGCGCGTGCCCGCGTGTTCGAAAGCCCCAGCCCCGCCAGAAGAGGATATGATCGCCGGGCCGAATGCCCGTAGCGTCGTTAAGCGATTCCTTCATGCGGATTGACTCAGCGGCCGCTCCGTGCATACTGACCGGTCGTACCCCTGGGGAGAGGAGCGTCACAACTTGACCATCAGCAGCCTTGCGCCCGCTGATCACAGCCGGGCGGACAGCGTCACCGACGCGACATCACGGAGGGTGGTGTCCGCAACGTGAGCGGCAATCTCGCAGCCTTCGACACTCACGCAGCATGGCAGGTCGTGCTCGGCATGGGCATGGTCGTCATCGTCGTCGTGATCATCCTGTTGATGCTCCTTCTGAGCCTCGTCAAGGACATTCAGGCGAGCGTCGCCACCCTGCTCGAGACCGCGCCGGTCGTGGCCTCGTACACGGCCAACATTCCCAAGCTCGGCGCTACACCGCCGGTGCTCAACCTCATCATCGAGGAAGCGATCATTCAGGACGGCTACATGAACGCGCTCACCGATGGCTACATCGGAGCAGGTGAGCAGCTATGAGCACCGACACGATGATCATCTTCAGCCTGCTCGAGCCGGTTCTGCTCGTCGTGATCCTCGCGGTCGGGCTCAACCAGGTCCAGCGGCGGCTGAACATCATCTCCAACGGCCTCGGCGATCTCGGCGGCATGCTCGCCACGGTCGAGTCCCAGCACCTGCGTCCGCTCTCGAAGCTCGTGGCCGACGTCAACGGGCCGCTGAACACCATCAACGCGACGCTCCCGGGGATCGCCGCCAAGGCAGCGCTCGTCGTGCGCAAGGCAACGGGAGGCTGACATGGCCGACACCGCCCTCTGGATCATGGTGATCGTCCTGATCGCCGTCATCCCCGTCGTCGTCGGCCTGCTCAAGAAGGTCCTCGGCGCCGCGAAGAGCATCCCACCGCGCATCGACGCGATCGCCGGGGTCGCCACCGCGGCCTCGTCGGACCTCGACGCGGTCGTCATCCTGCTGACGACGCAGAACTACATCAGCCAGATCGTCGCGTCGGTCGCCAACTACGGGGGCTCGCTCAACGTCGCCCTCCCGGACTACTAGGGGGAGCTTGTGTCGATTCAAGTAGCGCTCATCATCCTCCTCGTCGCCGTGATCATCGCGGCCCTGGCGCTCTACCTCATCGCGACGATCCTGGAGCTGTTCAAGATCAACGCGGGCCTGGACGTCGTCCTGGGCAAGGTCGGCGAGATCGTCGCCAAGAGCTCGCCGGTCAACGGCGTCGTCGACAACATCAACACCAACCTGGTCACGGGCCGCAACCTGCTCGAGGGCCTGCTGCTCAAGAAGGCGGGCCCGGACTCGGCCGGCCTCGTCGAGTCGCTGTTCCCGGGCGAGGGCCAGAAGTTCCTCCAGCGCGTCGGGAAGTCCGGCAAGGTCGTCAACACCGGTGCGGTCTACACCCGCGGCGTCGGCATCCTCGCCTCCCTCGGTCGCGGGGCGCCGATCGGCGCTGCCCACACCAAGGGCCCCGCCGTCCGCGATCCGAAGTACTCGACGACCGCGGCCAGCATGCTCTACCCGCGTCCGGGTGGAGACCCCCGCGCGCGTCCGAAGTCCCCGATCGTCGGCAAGGACTCGCCGCAGCAGTACGAGCAGGCGCTGACGCCCGGTGCTCGCCTCCGCGACGCGACGGGCCACAAGGTCGAGGAGGCGCCCGCGCCCGCGGCGCCGTCCGCTCCGGCCGCGTCGTCCGGGCCCGCACCGCCGCCCGCGCCACCAGCTCCGGGCCGCCTGTCGGCGAAGGGCAACCGTCCCTGGGAGAAGTGATCGCCCGAGACACCTGATGTGCGGAGAGCCCGGCCATGGCCGGGCTCTCCGCACATCAGGTGTCT
>JAVEEG010000195.1 GCA_030840585.1 Frankiaceae bacterium
CCCGGCACGTCAGCATGCCGCGGGTGTTCACCAGCCACAGCTCGGCGACGCTCGCGTCGATCGTGCGTACGACGTTGCTCTACTCGGTGAACTTCTACGCCGAGCAACTGCTCAGCATCGAGGGCCGGTCGACCATCACCGCGACCAGCAACGCGGCCGGTGTCACCAACACCAGCTCTACCGACGGTTCCGGCCTATCGCTGAAAGACGTAACGACGACCCGGGCCGAGGTCGCGTTGCTGAAGTACGCCGCCAAGTCGAGCGCGGCGTCGTCGTTGCACAACAGCCTGCCGATCGCGTGCAAGCTCGGCACGCTCGAACACGACCTCTGCGCGAGCGCGACCGCCGGCAAGGTCTGGGCGAAAACCGGAACCCTCAATGGGGTCAAGTGCCTGGCCGGCTACACCACAGACGGGTCCGGTCGCGCGGTCACGTTCGCGATCCTGACGAACGGCGACAACAGCACGTCGACGGCGATGGCCGCGATGCAGAAGGTCCTCATCCTGGTCCGCGGCTACACCGGCTGACGCGACGTTCACCGGCAGTCGGCAGACTGTCGCGGTGCAGGTCGTCCGGGTCCTCGGCGCCGTCGTCGGGCTTGTCCTCGCGTTGCTCACCACCGCGAGCGTCGTCCGCAACCTCGTGATCCCGCGGTCGCGCCCGGGCGGCATGGCGCGCGCGGTCGACCGCGCGGTGGACCGCGGGTTCGCGACGCTCACCCGCCGGTCGATGCCGTACGAGAGCCGCGACTCGATCCTCGCGGCACAGGCGGCGGGGTATCTGATCGCGGTGCTGATCGCGTGGTTGGCGTCGTACCTGGTGGCGTTCGCGTTGATGCTGTGGCCGTTCACGCATCATGTCGGCGGCACATTCCGGGAGTCGGCGAGTTCGTTGCTGACACTCGGATTCGCCTCGACCATCCGGGTCGCGCCGACCGCACTGGACGCGCTTGCCGCTCTAGCCGGGCTCGTCGTCATCGCGGTGCAGATCGCGTACCTGCCGACCTTGTACGCCGCATTCAACCGGCGCGAGACCGAGGTCACGCTGCTCGGCGCGCGGGCGGGTTCGCCGCCGTGGGGACCCGAGTTGCTGGCCCGGACGCGGTACGGCATGCGCACCCGCACCGACGACCTGCCGGAGTTCTACGCGTTGTGGGAGCGATGGGCCGCGGACGTCGCCGAGAGCCACGCGAACTATCCGGTGCTGATCCGCTTCCGCTCGCCGCAGCCGTTGTCGTCATGGCTGGTCGGGTTGGTCGCGGTGCTCGACTCGGCCGCGATGCATCTCGCGCTGTGCCCGAGCCAGGAACGCTACGAGACCCGCGCCTGCCTGCGGATGGGTTTCACGGCGCTGCGCCAGATCGGCGTCGCGGTGGGGCTGCAGGTCGACTTCGATCCGGATCCGGACCAGCCGATCGAGTTGACCTACGACGAGTTCCGCGCCGGAGTTGCCCGGCTGGAGGAGGTCGGTTACCCGATCGAGCGGTCGGCCGAGGATGCGTGGCCGCACTTCCGCGGCTGGCGGGTCAACTACGAGTCGGTGGCGTACGCGCTGGCATTGGCGACCGATGCGGTGCCGGCGTTGTGGTCGGGACCGCGGCGCTGGCCGACCGAGGAGATGCCGCCGCAGCGACCGGCGACGCGGATCGCGAGCGACGCCCGCTGAGCCCCCGTAGCGCGCTCAGCAAGCCAAGTGCTCAGCAAGGTTGGGTCGCGGTGTCCCAGCTACCGGTGTCGCCGTCGCGGACCGAGTTGGCGCAGACCGGCGGGGTCTTGCCGTTGTAGAGCTGGTCGAGCAGGTCGAATCCGGTGACACCCACGAGCTGGGTGTTGCTGACCTCGGACGCGTGGCCGGCGAACGGCGACTCCTGACCGGCCTGGCTCAACACGTTGCTCGACAGCGTCGTACCTGCTTCGCCCGAGCCGCGGGTGAGGACAGTGACGTCCGTGGTCGGGATCCGGTTCGCGCGCAGTTCGGCGACGAGCTCACGGCTCTGGTTGTAAGGCACCAGGCCGTCATCGACACCTTGTACGACGGCGACACCCTTGAGCCCGGCCGCGGCGATGTCGTTGATGCGCGCGACGACAGTGCGCGACTGGTACGCGGAGGTCGCGGTGGCCGGCGTGCCGCCGGTCTCTTCCTCGATGTCGGCAGTTGCGTTGACCGCGAAGGCGTTGCCGGACTTCGCGACTAACGTCGCCTCGGCCCAAGTCTCGGTGACGTTGACGGCCGGCTCGATCGCGAACCAGTAGTCGAACAACGGCTTGCCGTTGGCGCGGGTCGGCTTCGACGCGACGACGAGGCCGCTGGTGTTGCCGCCCATGCTCACGCCGTAGATGGTGTTGACGCCGCCGGTGCGGCAGGTCTTGTCGAACAGCTGCGCGGCGGCGATCGAGTCCTGCGCACCTTCGCTCACGCGCCAGCCGCGCGAGCTCGGCAGCGACTCGCCTTTGGCCGGCGGGCTGTCGTGCTGGAAGCGGTAGTCCATCGCGATCGCGATGACGCCGTCGCGGTTGGCCACCTGCTCGACGTGCTGGATCCAGGAGTACGCCGTGTGGCTGTAGCCGTGGTCGAACACGACGATGCCCTTGGCCGGCTTGCGCGGTACGGCGTAGAAGCCAAAGGTTTTCGTGCCGGCGACGGTGATGTCGAGCCGGTGCGCGACGCTCGGGTCGCCGGTGCAGGCGAGGGTGCTGTGCGGGTTCGCGGTGGCGCCGCGTGGGGCGCTCGCGAGGGCGGCGGTGCCGGCCGCGGCGGTCGCAACGGTGACTGCCAACACAAGGGCGCGCTTCATGTCTTGATCAACGAGGCACCGGCCTCGGCGTGACGCGGCCGTTCGGTCGTAGTCTTTCGCCGTGCCACCACGGAAGAAGGCCGCGGCCGGTCCACCCGCGCTCACTGACGGCGACGTCGCCGACCTGCGCGCCCGGTTGACCGGTGGCGACAAGCCACGGGTCGTCGTGCGGACCGCGTCCGCGGCCGTGCCCGCCGGTACCCGCGGCAACGTCGTCCGGATCGGCAACCCCTCGGATGGCGAGTTCATCGTCGTACGGCTCGGGCGCGACGAGGTGCCGTTCGCGCCGAGCGAGCTCGCGGTCGGCGGGCGCGGCGGCCGGCCGGCGAAGGTCGCGCCGCCCCCGCCTGCGCCCGCCCGGCCGGCGAAGAAGG
>JAVEEG010000363.1 GCA_030840585.1 Frankiaceae bacterium
CGTCGACGACGCGTTGCAGGTCGAGGGGACCGACTGGCTCTACGCGGCGGGCGACGCCAACGGGCGCGCGCTGCTGACGCACATGGGCAAGTACCAGGGGCGGAGCTGCGGCGACGTGATCGCGGCGCGGGCAGCGGGGCGCCCCGACACCGGCTTGCGGGCGACGTCCGATCACGCCGCCGTACCGCAAGTCGTGTTCACCGACCCGCAGGCCTGCTCCGTCGGCCTGACCGAGGCGGAGGCACGGGGGCGTGGGCTCGACGTCCGCGTCGTGAGCTACGAGCTGGGTCACGTCGCCGGAGCCTCGCTCCAGGCCGACGACTACACCGGCCGCGCAGCGCTGGTCGTCGATGAGGCGCGCCGCGTCATCGTCGGCGCGACGTTCGTGGGGCCGGAGGTCGCCGACCTGCTGCACGCCGCAACGATCGCGGTCGTCGGCGAGATCACGGTCGACCGGTTGTGGCACGCGGTTCCGTCGTTCCCGACGGTGTCGGAGGTCTGGCTGCGTTTGCTCGAGGAGTACGGCCTCTAGGTAGGGTCGATCCCCGTGACCTCTCTCTCGCTCGCTGGTGGCCCGGCCGCGTCCGTCAAGGCCGATGCTCTCGTCGTCGGTGTCGCGAAGGGAGCCAAGGGGCTCGTCCTCGTGCATCCCGCCGAGGAGATCGGCAAGGCACTCGGCAAGGGCTTCGTCGCTGCAGTGGCCGGCCTGGGGGCAACGGGCAAGGCCGAGGAGGTCACTCCCGTCACGAACCTCGGCGCGAAGGGACCCGGGCTGGTCGTCCTCGTCGGGCTGGGCCAGGAGCCCGCGAAGGGCACTGCGTACGACGACGAGGCACTCCGTCGCGCCGCAGGGGCGGCGGTGCGCGCCCTCGCCGGCACCCGCAAGGTGGCCGTCGCTCTGCCCGCCCGCAACGCCGATGCGGTGCGGGCGATCGGCGAGGGCGCCGTGCTCGGCGGCTACGCGTTCACGACGTTCCGCTCGGCATCGGCCGGCGATCACAAGCCGCCCGTCGAGGAAGTCGTCGTCGTGGTCGCGGACCCCAAGGACAAGTCCACGAAGGCGGCGCTGCGTCGCGCGGACGTCGTCTCGCGCGCAGTCATGCTCACCCGCGACCTCGTCAACACACCGCCGTCGCACCTGCACCCTGCCGAGCTCGCGGAGATCGCGCGCGCCGAGAGCAGCAAGGCCGGCGTCTCGGTCGAGGTGCTCGACGAGAAGGCACTGCGCAAGGGCGGGTACGGCGGCATCCTCGGCGTCGGGCAGGGATCGGCAGCCCCGCCGCGGCTGGTGCACCTGAGCTACAAGGGCGGCCGTGGATCGAAGACGAAGGTCGCGCTCGTCGGGAAGGGCATCACGTTCGACTCGGGTGGCCTGTCGCTCAAGCCGCCGCAGGCGATGGAAGAGATGAAGATGGACATGGGCGGGGCCGCCGCGGTCATCGCCACCATGCGGGCCGTCGCCGAGCTCGGCCTCAAGGTCGACGTCGAGGCGTGGATCCCGATGGCGGAGAACATGCCGAGCGGCGCAGCGATCCGCCCGTCCGACGTCCTCGCCATGCGCAGCGGCATGCGCGTCGAGGTGACCAACACCGACGCCGAGGGCCGGCTCATCCTGGCCGACGCGATCGCGCGTGCCGCCGAAGACAAGCCCGACGTCATCCTCGACATCGCGACGTTGACCGGCGCGCAGCTCGTCGCGCTGGGCGCGCGCACCACTGGTGTCATGTCCAACGACGATGACCTGCGAGCAGAGGTCGTCGACGCAGCCGGCCGGGCCGGCGAGCCGTCGTGGCCGATGCCTCTTCCGCCGGAGCTGCGCAAGGGGCTCGACTCCGACATCGCGGACATCGTCAACAGCGGTCCGCGCGAGGGCGGGATGCTCACCGCCGGGATCTTCCTCAAGGAGTTCGTCCCGGACGGCGTGCGCTGGGCGCACCTGGACATCGCGGGTCCGGCGTACAACTCGGCGGACGGCTACGGCTACACCCCCCACGGCGGGACCGGCGCGGGTGTGCGCACCTTTGTCCAGTTCTTGGAGGATCAGCAGTAGGCCGAACGGATGATCGTCGGCAGAAAGTCGTAACGCAGGGTGATCAGATGCCGAAGGACCACGTGACCGCACCCCGGCCATGGAGGTTCTGATGCTCGACAAGCTGCTCGCCACTGCCGCGACCAACGCCAAGCTCGCCATCGCGGCGGTCGCCGGCGCTGCCCTCGTCGCAGGTGGCTCGGCCGTCGCCTTCCAGCAGGTCTCCGACGAGAGCGCCTCGACCACCCCGACGGTGACGGTCGCGCAGACCGACAACGACGAGGCGGGCGAGGCTGCGGAGCACCGCAGCGACACGTCTACCGCAACCATCCCGACCCCCAAGCCATCGAAGTCGCCGAAGCCGTCGAAGTCCCCCAAGCCCGAGGGCACCCAGGGTGTCCACGGCGCCTGCGTCTCGGCGGTCGCACACGACAAGAGCAAGGTCGGTCGCGAGCACGGCAAGGCCGTCTCCGAAGCCGCGCACAGCTGCCCGAAGGGGGCTGATGACGCGGCCGCGACCACCACGACGAGCACGACAGACGCGAGCGACGCCGCCGACAACGAGCAGGAGTCGGCCGATG
>JAVEEG010000233.1 GCA_030840585.1 Frankiaceae bacterium
CGCAGAGCGCGGCGTAGGCGGCCAGGTTGGCGCTGGCGCCGGAGTGCGGCTGCAGGTTGGCGTGCAGCTCGCCGGAGTCCGGCGTCGTGAACAGTTCCTTCGCCCGGGCGATGCCGATCACCTCGGCCCGGTCGACGACCTCGCAGCCGCCGTAGTAACGCTTGCCGGGGTAGCCCTCGGCGTACTTGTTCGACAGCGTCGAGCCGAGGGCGGCGAGGACGGCGGGCGAGGTGAAGTTCTCGCTGGCGATGAGCTGCAGCCCGCCGCGGAGGCGGTCGAGTTCGTCGAGTACGACGCCGGCGATGTCCGGGTCTTCGGCTTGCAGCGCGGCGAAGTCTGGCCCCCAGAACGGTGTCGCGTCGGTCATGCGGTCACTGTAGTGCGCGGGCCCACTCATCCTGCGGGATCGCGCCCTCGCGCAGCACGCGCGGCGCGTCTCCGGTCAGGTCGATGATCGTCGACGGCGTCGGCTCGTCGCGGGAGCCGCCGTCGAGGTACACGCTCACGCTCGCGCCGAGCTGTAACCGCGCGTCGAGCATCGTGGTCGCGGGCGGGTGGCCGGACCGGTTCGCGCTGGACACGCCAAGCGGGCCGGTCTGGGTGATCAACTCCAGCGCGAGGGCGTCGTCGGGCATCCGTACGGCGACCGTGCCGAGGCTGTCGCCGAGATCCCAGGCGAGGTGCGCGGTGTGCTTGAGCACCAGGGTGAGTGCGCCGGGCCAAAAGCTCTGGATGAGTTGCTTCGCGGTTTCCGGGACGGTGTCCACCAGCGCGTGCAGCATGTCCTGATTCGCGACGAGGACAGGCACCGGCATGTCCCGGCCGCGGCCCTTGGCATTGAGAAGTGCGGCGATCGCGGTGGGGCTGAACGCGTCCGTGGCGACGCCGTAGACGGTGTCGGTGGGGAGTACGGCGAGTTCACCGCGGCGAATGGCGGCGGCGGCTGCGCTGATGCCGTCGCTGCGTTCAGCGTTGTCGGTGGTGCAGTCGAAGACTTCGCTCATCGTGTTTTCCGGGCGGTGGTGAAGCGCGGCCGCTGGGTCAGGTCGAGGTGATCTTCGATCTCGTCCCAGCCGCCTTTTGTCTCGAGGAGATTCGGGACTGCGTCGCCTTGGCGGTCGGAGTGCTCGACGGCGACGAAACCGTTTGGCTTCAACAGTCTCGCAGCGGTGGCGACGACCACCCGGATCACGTCAAGGCCGTCCTCTCCGGCGAACAGCGCATCCTGCGGATCGTGATCCCGTACCTCCGGATCGACGAGGTCGCGCTCGCTCTCCGCGACGTACGGCGGGTTCGACGCGACGACATCGACGGTGCCGTCGAGTTCAGGTAATGCGTCGGCGGCATCGGCGTGATGGAGGTGGACGCGATCGTTGCCCTCGGGCCGGTTGCGCCGGAGCCAGCCGAACGCGTCGTCGCTGCGTTCTACGAGGTGGACGACGGCGGTCGGATGCTCGTGCGCGACGGCGAAGCCGATCGTGCCGGCGCCGGCGCACAGGTCTACGACCAAGGGTCGTTCTTTATCGGCGATCGCGGCGAGGACGGCGTCGACGAGTACCTCGGTTTCGGGTCGCGGCACGAAGACGCCGGGGCCGACGTCGAGGTCGAGGTAGCGGAAGCCGGTCGAGCCGACGAGGTGTTGCAACGGGACGCGTTCGGCCCGCCGGCTGACGAGGTCGGTGAAGTCAGCGCCGGTCTCGGCGGCATGCCGGGCGAGTGCGCGCGCGTCGTGTTCGGCGCTGTCGACGCCGGCCGCGCGCAGGGTGTCGATCGCCGTTCTGATGTCTTGCTGGGTCACTGCGTCTGGGGTCACTGCGTTGCTCCGCTGAGCAGCGCGGTCGTCTCGGCGTCGACCAGCGCACCGATCACGGCGTCGAGATCGCCGTCGAGAACCTGGTCGAGGTTGTAGGCCTTGAAGTTGACCCGATGATCGGAGATGCGGTTCTCCGGGAAGTTGTAGGTGCGGATGCGCTCGCTTCGGTCGACGGTGCGGATCTGCGAGCGGCGAGCGGCGGAGGCTTCGGCGTCGGCCTCGGCCTGGGCGGCTGCGAGCAGCCGGGCGCGCATGATTCGCATGGCGGATTCTTTGTTCTGCAGCTGGGATTTCTCGTTCTGGCAGGACACGACGATGCCGGTGGGGACGTGGGTGATCCGGACAGCGGAGTCGGTGGTATTGACGCTCTGCCCGCCGGGGCCGCTGGACCGGAACACGTCGATGCGCAGGTCGTTGGGGTCGATGTCGACCTCGACCTCTTCGGCCTCGGGGAAGACGAGTACGCCGGCGGCGCTGGTGTGAATGCGGCCCTGCGACTCGGTCACGGGGACGCGCTGGACGCGGTGGACGCCGCCCTCGAACTTGAGCCGGCTCCAGGGCGCCGGCTCGTGCCGGCCGCGGACGGCGATGGTGGCGTCTTTGTAGCCGCCGAGGTCGGACTCGGTGGCGTCGAGGACCTCGGTCTTCCAGCCCTGGCGTTCGGCGTAGCGGAGGTACATGCGGAGTAAGTCGCCGGCGAACAATGCCGATTCGTCGCCGCCCTCGCCGGCCTTGACCTCGAGGATGACGTCCTTGTCGTCGTTGGGATCCTTGGGCAGCAGCAGCAGGCGCAGCCGGTCTTCGAACTCGGTTTTCTGTGCTTCGAGGTTCGGGATCTCGTCCCGGAAGGACGCGTCGTCGGCGCCGAGTTCGCGGGCGGCGGCGAGGTCGCCGATGATGCGCTGCCATTCGGTGTGCGCGGCGACGACAGGGCCGAGTTCGGCGTAACGGCGGCCGAGGGTGCGGGCCTTGCCCTGGTCGGCGTGGATGGCGGGGTCGGCGAGCTGTCGCTCGAGCTCGGCGTGCTCGGCGATCAGGTCGTCCAACTGGTCGAACATCGGTTGTTCCTTCGTTGCCGGGGTCCCGGACATGACAACGGCGCCGACCCCGTTGTCTTTCGTGGGGTCGGCGCCGCGGTGGAGCTACTTGTCCTTGTTGCCCTTCTTCGCGTAGCGCTGCTCGAAGCGGGCGACGCGGCCACCGGTGTCGAGAATCTTCTGCTTGCCGGTGTAGAAGGGGTGGCACTGGGCGCAGACGTCGGCGTGGATGACGCCGTTCTTCGCGGTGCTGCGGGTGCTGAACGTGTTGCCACACGTGCAAGTCACGGTGGTCTCGACGTACTCGGGGTGGATGTCGGGCTTCACGGCTGCTCCTGTCTCATGCGGTCGCCGGGTCGGTGCGCGCTGGTGCGTGACCGGGAACCGGAACCTGTTGCCAGTGTGCCAGAAGCAGAACGTCCGTGGCGAACTCCCGATTCCCAGGTCGATCGGCCGAGCGCAGGGTGGCGCCCACTCCAGCTGCTACGGGTCGGAGCGTCGGCGTAGGAGTGATGTACGCGGCCGGCACCCCCCAGGTCCGTAGCGGCGGAGCGGTAATCAGACAGTCGCCCACCACAAGTCCTGGACGGAGAAGGCGCACCGATCGAACTGGCTCTGGGGCAGCGTGACTCTGAGCGCCTCCGCCGTCGGGTCGTCGATTGCATGCTGTCTCGCCTCGAAGTCGTCGACTGCGACGAGCTCGACGTCGCCGTCGGACTCGATGTAGGCCAACAGTGATTCGCGGACAATGACTAGCGGGAGATCCATAGAGACCAACGCTCCAAGGCCCCAACCAGAGTCTCGGCCCGTCCCATAGACCAGGCACTTCGCCTCGTCAGCGCAGCCTTCAGCGCCGTCGCCAAATCGGGCGCGGTCACGGTCCGTTCCCTGGGAGGTACTGAACACGGCAGTTCCGCCGGGCGGTGCCCGTCCGGCCGGCGAGCGCCATCTTCAGGCGTCCAGTACGAAGCCGCCATGTCGGGATGGAGGGGTCTCGGAGTGTTTGCGTGATGAAGTTGACAAGGGCGCGGTCCGTTGTCATCGCTTGCCATCCGGCAAAGCCGCTGCACGGACCGTAGCTGACTCGTCTTCAGCGAGCGCGCGGATTACAGACTCCGGCGTCGCGCGGTTGCGGGCTACGCGCTGTCGTACGGTCTCGTCTGAGTCCGTAGCAAGTGCACGTAGGACTTCCGTCGGTGCGTTTCGCCTCGACGCAACTGTCCACCGCACTTCGGGGTCCGGGTCGGCAGCTAACAGGGACAAGACTGTCGCCGGCACGGTCTTGTTGTGGGCCACCCAACGCCGCTGATCCGGGCGTTCCTGGATCACGGCTAGCCACACGTGTTCAGGAGCCCCCTCAGTTGCCGCGCGACGGTGCTCGGCGGGATCGTCGCTGGCCCGTAGACGAACAAACTCCTCGACTGAGTCGATCATCGTCCACCTCCCAAATCACCCCGCGGACGAACTGTCCCGTCAGACCCTTGTACGTTCCGACGATGTAGTCGCGGCTAGGACCAACTACGGTATTCACCCCAGGCCCTCAACGTCGTCGGCAACATCGACTGACAGGACGATCCCGTCGCGCGAGACCCGTATTGAGTCACCCTGGTAGATCTCGTGCCGGACGACCGACCTCCCGGTAGGGGTTAAGTGCATCGCGGGCAGCATCACGACCGCCAGATCTCCGACTTTGAGCGCGCACCAGGTCTCACCAGTGACATCGTCCTGCGTGAGCCCGAGGACGATCCCCTCGGAACCAACGAGTTTCAACTCTTGAGCTGGTTCGCAATCCTCAATCGTCACGATTGAGAACAACCCTGGCCACCTATGCATGTTGGAATTCGCCGGTCCGGCCTTACGGCTAGCAAGCCGTGTTGGCGCTCGGCCACCCGAATGCGAATACGGAACAAAGCGCGTGGTCTCAAGGCGCGGGGAAAAGGCTTGCCACGTGCGCGTAGCCGATGACCCGTAGTCCTTCGCATAGTTCGAACGTCGCGCCGACAACTACGTCTGACCACTCATCCGGATGGTGTGGCTGGATGCGCGCACGACCGGTCGCGCCAGGTGGCAGCGCATCCGCCTCCAACAGGTACACCGTTGCATCGTTGTATGTGCGTTCACCTTTAACGTCGACGTGGCCAATCCAGAAGTTGCAGCGATAGCCAGTCCAGATTCCCGATTGACGGCCGCCCTGCTCCGGTGGCAGCAAGTCGATATCCGCCTCAATAAACGCGGCCAGCGGCAACCCCGTCACGGCTTCGGCACCCACGGCACGTGGTCCCAGACGCTCGTGCAGGCCATGTAGAACCCACGACGTCGAGGGGTCCCCCGGCTTGGTCGACCGTCTTCTGGCCAGAAGGGCGCGAACCCTGTCGGGAGTTCGACAACTAGGTCGGAGAGCCAGGAGTCGCGCTCCGATCCGCACGCTCCCGAATGAACCGACGATCGGGGAGGCATCGTCACATCTCCCAGGTAAGCCGGAGTCTGCCGGAGTGGGAACCCATCGAAAAATTACGCTTCAATCACTTTGGCAGCTTGCCGGAGGCCATCGAGTAGGTCACTCAGCTCAAACTCCCATGCGACTCCCCCGCTCGCGTCAAAGATCCTCGCGCGAACGTTTCCCTCCTCGCGAAACACTTGAATCGGAATCTCAGCTTCGTCGCCTGAAGTCGCGTGCAGTTCGGCCACCGGGCCCTCGCGATCAGGCGGGAATGCCTTGAAGATCTGGAACGTCATGGCGTCATCCATCCGAAGTATTGGAATGTCCCGTCGGGTCCGAAGACTGCCCCAATGCCATTCGGCGACACGAACCGAAGACCGCCGGCGAAATTTCCCTTTGTCAACACCTGCATCGTTGTTCCGGGGTTGGTGAGGATCTCGTCCAACGCTGCCTGGCCAGCCTCGTTGGTACAGGTGATGCAGCGGATCCACGACAACGTCGTCGATGGACCACCGACGGTCCAGCTGATCTGCTGCCCGACCGCGTCATAGGCATACATGTTCGTGGTGCCGTGCACCTCGCGTTCGGCGTGCGAGTCCCGAATTCTTACGACGGCAAGGAACCCCGGTGCTTCAGCCATAAGTCGTTTCCCGTCGTCCGGCGTCCGCAGCTCGGACGAGGGCGGACGAGCGTCCTCGTGCACGACTCGCGTTCTTTGACTACGCAATCTCGGGTATCGGCATGGAAGAAACTACGCAACCAACCAGCCACGATGTATCCGTCGAGCCAAAAAAAGTAAGCCATCAGGTTGTCGCGTTCTCGGACGGCGACGACCACTGGATCAACCGAAGCCTCGGCTTTGAGTCGAGCGACGAAGTCTTCTGTCCCGAGCGGGAAGGGAACGATTTCAGCTCGTCGCTTGAGTCGTCGCGTGTATGTACGGAGCAGCTGCGCGCGCTCGACAGCACCGCCGAGCAGTATTTCACACGTCGCCTAGTTGTGCGAGTGCCTCCAGCGCGCGTTTACGGCATGTCGGGTCGGTGCGTTGGTCGTTCGCTGCGCGGCGCAGGTGAGTGGGCGTGAGGGCGGTCTGCTCACCGGGTTCCACGGAAACCCCACAACTTCCCGAACTCCCAAGCGTCAAAGACACGGGCACCCGACGTTGAATCGGATTCGTACAGCAATAGTGGCACCGAGGGGTGGACCGCCATCAGCAGCCGTGGATCGCTCATGCTCAGGGGCCCCAGATCCTGTAGGAGCGTCTGGTAATGATCACCGGTATAGAACGCGAACCGTCACTACCCAAGACGACAGGCCCGGGCCCACGATGCCCTTCACGTTTGGGGCGACGTCAATCCATCATGAGCGCGGGGGCGCCACCAGGAGCGATGTCGCCAGGGAGGTAGATCGTGGCGGCATCGCTCTGCCGGTCAAGGTGTTCCTCGTGGCGGCCAGCCCTGCCAGCCGTAGTGGTTTCGCCAGGCGCGGGACCGACCTGAACGACCAGCCGCGGTGACCCGTGACCACTCCCTGGCCGCCCTCGACAATGATGTCGTAGCGACCAGTCGAAACCTCGTTCACAAATGCGGCCGCGCCGTCGGCTTGCCGCGTGACGCGCCCGAACCTGGCGGCCGCGATGGACTCTTCGTCGAAGCGTGTTCGGGTCAGGCGCTCAGCCCATGGATGGTTGCCCGTTCCCCGGCGACAGCGAGTCCGCCTTCGCGGCGATCACGAAATACGCCGTCGTAGCGACAGATCGCGTCCCGGCATCGGCTTCGACGTGGGCGCCACCCCGAATATGAGAGACCCGACGACGGCGAGCAGCAGAAGTATGTGGCGTCGCATACTCGCTACTCGTCGTCCAATATGGGGTGGTGCGGCACTTCCGGGCGCAGTCGCTCGATCAAGCACTTGCCGTGGCAATAGAGCGTCTGCGATTCCTCGGGTTCGGTCGGCGGATACACAACAAGCGTCGTCGTACGTGCTGGCTCCAGCGCTCTGCCACAGAAGCAGCACATCGACGTGGGCGCGCTCACGGCGTCCAACCGTAGTTGCTCGCGAGGCGGTCGAAGGATTTCTGGGACAGGTTGCTGAAGGTGGTGATCAGCCCGCGGTCACCGTCGATGACGACATCGTACCTACCGGCGCTGTTCTGGAGGATGCGCACCACCGCGCCGTCGGCTTGCGACCACACCTCGCCTCCACTTCGCACCGCGAGTATTTGATCGGACGTTAGGACGCCGCCACGAGTCGCCGCCGGTCCCGCGACGCGAGTGACTCCATGAACTGTCTTAGCTCCGATGTCCGCGCCTTCACCGGCTTTTGCGACCTTACCCGCGCGAAGACCTTCAATCAGCTTGGCGAGGCGACCCGCGAAGATGGCATCGCCGGCCGCGCCCACGGGCATCAACGAGAGCAAACCGCCGTTGACCGTGTTAACGAACTTTAGGAGGCCAGTTGTTAGCGCCATGAGTGCTTCGGAAAGGTCGTGGATCTCAGCCTGGTCAGCCGCGTTCCTCAACTGGGCACCCGTCAGAGCACCCCCGCGCAGCGCAAGGATGTAATCGTTGAGCCCCAACGCGTAATCGCTGGCCAGGCCAGGGTCCTCGTAAACGCTTCTCGCTAGTACGCCGTTGTTGTACTCCTCGCGGGCGGTTTCGAAGATCGCCTCGGCAGACTCGAGAGTCACCTTGCCCGCCCGCTCCGCGGCAGACTTTGCATTGGCCCACGGGGTAATGCAATTCTCATGGCCGTCACACGCGGGGGCGAGCCCACTTCCGTCGGCGAAGGCAACGGGATTGTCCGCCGCGTAGCCATACGGGTCGAGCGCTGTGTTATCGCTCGTGTCGGCCAGTGGGTCGGGGCTGACGAACTGGCCCAGGCTGGGGTCGTAGTAACGGGCGCCGTCTTGCAGCAGGCCGCTGTTGTCCAGCACCCGCCCTAGGAAGTGTTGATCCGTCGGCAACGGCGGTGCGCCGGGACGCTGAGCGCCGTACGGCAGGTAGTAGGTGCGCGTTGCCGCACCGGTGGTCGCGTTGACCGCGAGCTGCCGGCTGTTCTGGCCATCGCTCGCCAGCCACGTCAGCCCAGAGCTGTTGCGTTGCGCAACGGTCGCCCCGCCCATGCCGTAGTAGCGGGTCGCGGTGACGACGCCGTTGGCGACGTGAACCTCGTTGCCAGCCACCCAGATCGTCGTCGAGCCGTCCGGGTCCAGCCGCGCCAAGCGAGTGCCATCCGCGGCGTTGACGTACTTCGTCGTGGCCGTCCCGGACACGCTCTGGTACAGGTGATGCAGCGGATCCCACGACAACGTCGTCACCGCACCACCAATGGTCCGGCTGATCTGCTGCCCGTCCGCGTCGTACGCATACGTGTTCGTCGTGCCGTACGCCGTGATCGCGTGCGGGTGACTCGGGTCGCCGGGCGTGTACGCCGTCGAGACGCCGAGATTGGTCACCGACGACGGCGTCCCGTTCGGGTTGTAAGCGAACTGCTGGTTGAACCCGTACGGCGCGTCGGCCGTCGTGGCGGCCCAGTTGTTGCAGTTCGCCGCCTGCGTCCACGCCTTCTTCAACCGGTCCAGACCGTCGTAGCCGAAGCAGGTCTGCTGGTTGGTGAGATTGTCGTTGATCTGCGTCGGGTTGTTCGCGTTGTCGTAGCTGTACGCATCATTCTGCACGGTTATCGCGCCGCTGCCGTTGTTCGCCGTCGTGCTGATCGCGGTGAGCCGACGCAGCGGATCGGTGAAGCTGTACGACCGCATCGTCTGACCGGCGCCGCTCGCGCCGAGGGTTCGGGTGGCAAGCTCGTTCAACGTGTCGTACGTGTTGGTGACCGAGACTCCCGTAGGCCCAGTCAGCGTCAAGGGCAAGCCGGTCACACCGCCGGTCGTGTCATAGCCGTACGTCAGCGTCTCCGCCGGCTGGTCGCCGAGCGCACCGTCGGTGACCGTCGCCGGACTGCCGTCCGGGTTGTACGTCGTTGACGTCGGGTAAGTGATGCCGCTTGACAGGCCCGCCACCGGCGGTATCGCGTACTCGGTGCTCAACACCCGACCGTCCGCGTCGTACCCCTTGATCGTGCTCGTCCAGTTGCCGGTGCCGCTGCCCAGATCGTGCACCGTTACGGACGCGGCTCGACCCAACCCGTTGGCGATCGCGGTGTCGTCGTATGTGTAATCGACGAGATCGCCCGAAGTGAACCCCGGCCTGGTGCTCGTGACGGCGGTCGGCCGGTTGAGCTCGTCGTACGTCGTCGTCAACGTGTCGCCGAGAGCGTCCGTTGTCCGCACGAGATTCCCGACCGCGTCGTACACCGAGGTGGATGCACCGGCGTCCGCGTCGGTGGAGGAGATCCGCCGGCCGGCGACGTCGTAGACATAGTGGTTCGTCTTGCCGGCTGCGTCCGCGACGGACGTGAGCCGTCCCAGCGGGTCATACGTGTTCGTCGTCGTCGACGACGCGGTGGTGTCACCCGCGACCTGGGTCGATTCGGTCGACGCATGCGGCCGCCCCCATACGTCGATCGTCGCCGTGGTCACCGGCGCCGGAGCCGGCGGCGTGGTGACGATCTGGTCGGCCTTGTAGATCGTGACGGTGCGCCCCCACAACTGAGTGGTTTTCACCGTTCGCGCCTGACTCGTCGGGCGGTGCAGCGGGTCGTAGCCGGTGTCGACTTCGAGCGGAACGGAGGCCGGCGGGGTGTAGTCGCCGCCCGCGTTCAGCGCACCGCTCTGGACATACGGACTCGACGTGGCCGCGACCTCGCCGGTGTCGTCGTAGCGAGTCTGCGCAGTCAGGTGACCCACCCCACCGTACGACGGGGTGTGGACCTCGCGGGTCCGCTGCCAACCATCGATGTACGTCCACGTGTCGCGATAGACGCCGCCGGCCGTTAGCAGGTTTTGGGTGTGCACCGTCGACCAATCACCGTCGACGACGGAATACGCCGCAGTGAACGTCGGATACGACCCGCCGTACTCGGTCGGCGCTTCGACCTTGGTCAGCCGACCCAACGCGTCATACGTCTGCTTCGCGACCTTGAGGTTCGGGTCGGTTGTCGTGGTGGCGAGGCCGCGCACGTCAAGATCCGTCGTTGTCGACAGCGACACCGACCCCACAGGTGGCAAATCGACCTTGACGGAGGTGGGCCGTCCGGTCGAGGGCGTGTACTTGGTCGTCGTGGTGCGACCATTGCCGTCCTTGGCAGTGAGAACCCGGCCGTACCCGTCGTACGTCGCATAGCTGTTCGCGTACACCGGCGTCGTGTCCAGCTGTGTCTTCACCCGGGCGACGTTGCCTTGCGTGGGCGGCGTCGACGAGTCGGTGCTCTGGTCGTAGAAGTACTCGTTATGCCCGAGCACGGCGCCCAGACAATCCGAACCCGACGCGCGACCTGCGTCGGTCTCGACCACCTCCGGCTCGAGCAGGTAGCGCGACGTATTCGCCACGTAAGCCGTGCTGGTGCAGTTCGCCCCCGCGTCGCTGATCGCGAGGTCGCCGGCGTCGATATGCCTGATGACCGCGCCGTTCGAGATGAACCGCGGGTCACTCGCCTCGTAGTGCAGGTCGACGATCTCGTGCCGGCGCATCGACCCATCCGTGTTCGGCATCCGTACGATCGTCGTGTACGGCTGGACTTCTTTCGCGACCTCCGTGGGGTTCGGCGAAACCATCGCCATCGACCCGGTCAGGTCGGCCCAGTAATTCGTATCCGTCGTCGACAGTACGGTGCTGCCGGCAGTCTCGGTGAGGACCTCCGCCTCGCGGCCAGCCAGCCACGCATAGTCGTTCGCCGGACCCCATTCCGCGGTCGAGACAGCGTTGATCTTCGAGGAGCCGTCGTTGTTCAGGTCGCCGTACATGCCGCGGTAGAACTGGTGCACGGTGATGGAGTTGTAGCTCGACCCGATCGTCCCGGAGACCTGATCCTCCAGGACCCGCACGGTCTGATAGCCCCGGTAGATACTCCACGAGTCAGACAACGTCGGGTTGACCTCGAACGTGTTCTTGTGCCACGCCGCGCCGCCGACGTACTGGTAGTCGGTGACGATCGGCTCGGAGGTCACGGTCCGCGTGGATGAGTGCGGCGACTCACCGAGATACGGCACGTACGCGCCGGTGCGCGTGACGAGGTACTTGTTGAACCAGCCGGCCGCCCACGTCGACGAGCCCTGCGGCACCCAGTGCACCGGGAAGCAGTCGAGATAGTTCAGTGAATGGTCGCCGTTCTCCAACGCGGGCGTACAAACGTCGGGAGTCTCGTAGGTGACGTCGAGGTAGCCGCCGGTCTCGTTCTCGATCTGGTCGACCCGGTACATGTCGACTGGACTGACCCCGGCGGCGACATCGAACCGGTTCGGGAATGCATCGCCGAACGTGTACATCGGCGGCGTCGAGACCGGCGTGCCGTTCTCACCGGTGTGCCGCACCTGGCTCATCCATAGCGCCGGCGACTCCGGACCACTGCCGTCAGGGTCGGGCAGCTGTTGCTGCAACGCATAGTCGTCCAACCACTGGTACGTCGAGCCGGACGAGAGTGCATACGTGTCGATGTTGGTGAGCATGTTCGAGATCCAGAAGCTCGGGCTCGACTGGTGACATTGAAGCGCCCCGGTCACGCACACTAGATCGACCGGCACGTCCGGGTACGACGTAAAGCTCGCCGGTCCGAGCGTGGGGCAGGCGACAGTGCCGCCGCTCATCTTCTGCACACACCGGCCCACGGTCGTGAACACGACCTTGTCGACCGGAAGGCTCGTGTCGCCATCCCGGAGCCCGTACGCGATCGACGTCAACCGCCCACCGCGCACATAACTCTGCGCCGGCCCGATCCCGTTCACGTTGTACGCATTTGTCTCTTGGGCGTAGTTGTACGTCGTCTCGTTGTTGTTGGTACGAACGACGTAGTCGAGGTTCCAGCGCCACGCCTTCGCGCAGGAGGTCGTGCAGGCGGTGCCGCCGGGGTAGCCGAAGATGGGGACGGTCCACGTCGAGTTCGTCAACGCCGTCCCGGCGACACCGACACCTCGACCGAAGTAGTAGATCGTCCCGTCCGGTGACTGCAGCTTCCAGAACTCACCGGTCGCATCGCCATTGCCCGCACCCGTGCCGTGCGTGACGGTCCAGCCCGGGTCGTCCTGCAACCGCCAGGTGCCGTCGACATCCTGGATGAGGTGCGTCGTCATGCCACCGAGCGACAGCGACACGTTGATCGGCGAGGTCGTGTAGCAGAGGTCGTGGTTCGAGCGGCCGATCGTGTCGCACGAGGCGTACTCCCGCTCGATGAAACCGGGCTGGTAGTCCCATCCCATCCCGACCCACGACGCCTGCGGGTTGGTCACCGACGTACGGCCGTCCACCGAACCCGAGTCGTAGTCCAACGTCACGTCCGGGGCCGGACCGCCCGGCGGCACCGGCGTCGTGACCGGGTACGAGTAGCCGAGCGAACCCGAAGACAGGCCGACCGACCAGTGCGCCGTCGGCAGCAACGGCGACGCGATGTAGGTACCCGACGGGCCGGACGGAGCCGACGCGACGGCGAACACCGAACCCGACGACGACCCGAGACCCGCCGCATCGGTGGACGGCGACGACGGTGACGGGGACGGCGAGTCGGTCGGTGACGCTGTCGGCAACGCGACCGCCGGAGCAAGGCTGGCCGAATCAGCGCCGTCCGCATCGACCACACCGGTCAGCGCGGTCTGGTACGGGTTGTTCAGCTGGTTCGCGACCGGCGTACCCGTGGAGCAGTCCGGCAGCTCCGGTGTCGTCAGCACACATGCCGGATAGCGCACCAACTCCAAGCGCTCGGCGTAGTTGCCTCCGTACGAGTCCCGGAATCCGCTGTAGTCAACGGATACGGCGACCGGCGCCCGTCCGCTGCCGCCATCCGCGCGGGCGAGCGTGAACACCATCGGCGCGTCGCCGAGCTGATGCCTCGCCGCGTCGCCGAGCGTGACGACCCGCACCGAAGCCGGGGCGGCCGACGAATGAGCTGCCCATGACGGCGAACCCACGGGTCGCTTCAGGCCGTCCGGCTGGGGCGCGTTGCCGGTCGGCAGCTGCGGCAGGCCCAACGTCCCCAGCGCGGCCGGGGCGGCGATTCGTACGACGCCCGCCGTCGACACCGCCGTGGCGGTGACCGGAACCGTCGCCGACCCGGGCGCCGGGAACGAGACCTTCGGCATCGGCCACTTCGACGCCGCGTCGGTGGCCGAGACCGGCCGCGGATCGGGCTGCACCGAGCCCTTGGGCACGGGACCCGGACCGGCCGCCGCCGATGAGGCGATCGCCGCGACCGGGGAAAGCCCCGGCAACGCAGTCAGTCCCGCCGCGGCGAGCGCGGCGACCAGCATTCCGACGACGAACCGGCGAGCCCCCATGGCCTAGCCCTCCCCGACCCCGCCCCCGCCGGGCTCAGGCCGAGGCACATTAGACGACGGCTACGCGGTGTAATCAAGCGGTTTCGGAAAACGTACAGCGACGCGGGTATCCATAACGGACATTGCCGACTCTCAGGTCGCGGTGACGCCGCCACCCGACTTCGACGCCGACTTGTCGCCGGCCCAGATCCCCATGATCAGCCCGCAGTGCACCGCGCCGTACGAGCTCAGCGCCTTGCCCAGCTGCGCGAGCAACGGCAACACCTCGTGCAGTTGGCGGTCGGCCAGGTCGAACGCATCGGCGTCCTGCCGGTTCACCGCGCGCAACGCCCGATCGAACACCGCCGCGTTCGACTTGATCGCGCCGAGCCGGCTGCGAACCGTCAGCGGCAGCCGGTGAGCGTCGCGCGGTTCGGGCAGGTGCGTGAACGCGGTCGACAACCGGCTCAACTGTTGCGACCACAACGTCAGCAACTGCCGGAACGACGACAACGAAGTCTGCTTCTCCAGCTTGATCACCGGTAACAATCCGACGTACGCCGAATCGCACGCGCGGTCCGCCCCGAAGATCCAACTCGTCGACGTGCTCCGCAACCGCGGCCCGTCTCTGTCGGACGTGAACGGCGGATGCGCGTGGTCGCGGCCGTACGACGCGACGACGGCGTCGATGAAGTTGCTCTGTGCGATGCCGAAGCCGGTGGCGTCGTCACCACCGAGCGCATTGGCGAGCACGTCGAACCCGTTCTGCTTGCCGTGCGCCGCGAGTCCGGTGAGCGCGTCCTTCATCGCATCGACGGCCTTGACCAGGCTGGCGGTCTGCTGTTGCAAACCGGCCGGCGGACGCAACGCGTGCAGTTGGTTCGACAGCTTGCGCAACGCGGCCAGGCTGCCGCCGTGAGCGAGCGCGTCGCGGGCGGCAAACACGTCGTCCGGCCCCGGATTGGCGAGTGCGGCGAGCACCGACTGCACCGGCGCCGCGGCCCGATAGACGTCGTTCGCAACCGGCGCCAGCTTCGCGAGGAACGCCAACTCGACGCGATATTCGGCCCGGGCAGCAGCGACCTTCCGGTCGTGCTCGCGCCGTTGCTGCGCGACCGCAACATCGACACACGTCACCGCGACCAGACCGGCCGCGATCACCGCAGCGAAAACGATCCGCACCCACTTGCGGTCGAGCACCGACATCTCAGAAGACCCCCGTCATACGGGGATCGTCTCAGTCCTCGCCCGCCATGTGCGTCGTTTTCTGAACTTGCATCAGGAATTCGTTGTTGGTCTTGGTCTGCTTCATCTTGTCGAGCAGCAATTCGAGCGCCTGCTGGGTCTCCAGCGCATGCAGCACGCGGCGAAGCTTCCAAACGATCTGCAACTCATCCGGCGCGAGCAGGATCTCTTCCTTTCGCGTGCCCGACGGGTCGACGTCGACCGCGGGGAAGATCCGCTTGTCCGCGAGCCGCCGGTCGAGCTTGAGCTCCATGTTGCCGGTGCCCTTGAACTCCTCGAAGATGACCTCGTCCATGCGCGAGCCGGTGTCGACCAGCGCGGTCGCGAGGATCGTCAGCGAGCCGCCGTTCTCGATGTTTCGCGCGGCACCGAAGAACCGCTTCGGCGGGTACAGCGCGGTGCTGTCGACACCACCGGAGAGGATGCGGCCGCTCGCCGGTGCCGCGAGGTTGTACGCGCGGCCGAGCCGGGTGATCGAGTCGAGCAGGATGACGACGTCGTGGCCGAGTTCGACCAGCCGCTTCGCCCGCTCGATCGACAACTCCGCGACCGTCGTGTGGTCGTCGGCCGGCCGGTCGAACGTCGACGCGATGACCTCACCCTTCACCGACCGCTGCATGTCGGTGACCTCTTCTGGCCGCTCGTCGACGAGCACGACCATGAGGTGGACTTCCGGGTTGTTCGTCGTAATCGCGTTCGCGATCGCCTGCAGCACCATCGTCTTGCCCGCCTTCGGCGGCGACACGATGAGACCGCGCTGCCCCTTGCCGATCGGCGCCACCAGATCGATGACGCGTGTGGTCAGGATGTGCGACTCGGTCTCGAGCCGGAGCCGGTCCTGCGGGTACAGCGGCGTCAGCTTGGAGAATTCCGGACGGTTGCGCGCCTGCTCCGGGTCGACGCCGTTGATCGTGTCGAGCCGGACCAGCGCGTTGAACTTCTCCCGCCGCTCGCCTTCGCGCTGCTGGCGCACCGCGCCGGTGACCACGTCACCCTTGCGCAAGCCGTTACGGCGAACCTGCGCCAGCGACACGTACACGTCGTTGGAGCTGGGCAGGTAGCCCGCCGTGCGGACGAACGCGTAGTTGTCGAGGACGTCGACGATGCCCGCGATCGGCACCAGCACGTCGTCGTCGGTGATGACCGGCTCGGGCTCACCCGGGCCGAAGCGCTCCCGGCTGCGGTTGCGGTTGCGCTCCCGGAACCGACCCCGGCGGCCGCCGCGGCGGTCGTCGTAATCGTCGCGCGGGCCGCCACCCTGGCCGCCGCCCTGGTGCTCGCCGCCGCCCTGCCGGTCGCCGCCGCCCCCGCCACCCTGGCGGTCGCCGCCACCCTGACGGTCGCCGCCACCCTGGCGCTCGCCGCCCTGGCGCTGCTGCTGCCGGTCGCCACCCTGACGGTCGCCGCCGCCCTGGCGGTCGCCGCCGCCCTGGCGGTCGCCGCCACCTTGCCGGTCACGCTGCGGTCGGTCGCCCTGGTTGCGGTCGCGGTCCTGGCGCGGCTGACGGTCACCGTCGGAACGCTGACCTCGGTCGGACTCGGAGCGCTCGCCGTCAGCCGGCGGCTGCTCGTCGCGCTGGCGCGGCGGCCGGGTCGCGGCCGGCGCGTCGCCGTTCGACCCACTGCCGGCGGACTGGCCGCCGGACTCGCTGCCACCGGAACGCTTGTCCTGGATCGCGCTGATCAGCTGGCTCTTGCGCATCTTGGCGGTGCCGGCAATGCCGAGCTCCCCCGCCAGTTGCTGCAACTCGGGGAGCAGCATCCCGGACAGACCACCGCTGCGGCGCTTGCCGCTGCCGTTCGATCCGTTGGCGCTCGCGCTCGAATCGGTGCCGCCCGCGCCCGCGTTATCGGTCGCAGTGACGGTCGCGCCGTCGGCGGTGTCGTTGGTGTCGCTCACTCAAGGTCCTCCTCGGGACCGGCGGTGCGTGCGCGCTGTCGGCACGCGTCGCCTTAGAAGATCGACCGGACGGACCGGTCTGCCCACTCGACGGATGGAGTGGGACGTCTGGATGCCGGGTTGTCTCGCACGTCGCCATCGGCGGAACCACGTCGGCGGCTGGGAACGCCGGGCAGAGGTTGCGATAGGGAAAGCGAGGCGGTCGGCTGAAGCAGTCAGGCGACTGACGCACACACAGCGTAGTCCCCCGTGACGATACCGGCAACAACCGCCACGGCGGGGCTATTCCGCGGTCTCCGTCTCCGCTCTCGCCAACGGCAGCGTCATGGCACCGTCCCGATCCACATCGAGAGCCAACGCGGACCAGCCACGCCGGGTTGGGGCGTCCATGAGTTCCTTGCGTTGTACGGCGGAGGTCAGTGCGAGCACAGTCGGTCCGGCGCCGGAAACAACGGCGGGTACTCCGGCCGCCCGCAGCTCATCGACCAACGCGGCGGTACGCGGCATCGCCGGCGCGCGGTAGTGCTGATGCAACCGATCCTCGGTCGCGAGCAGCAGCAGATCGGGGCGGCGGGCGAGCGCGGCCACGAGCAACGCGACCCGGGCCGCATTCGTGCTGGCGTCGGCATGCGGCACCGACTCTGGCAGCAACTTGCGGGCCGCCTTCGTCGACGACGACGCACCCGGTACGAACACCGTCGGCGCAAGCGACGGATCGACCTCGAGGTCGACCGCACCCGCCGTACCGTCGGCGTTCCATGCGGCGGTCAGCCCGCCGCGCAGGCAAGCCGCGACATTGTCCGGATGTCCTTCGAGCGATGTCGCCAGCGCGAGTACGGCGTCGTCGTCCATCCGCTCGTTGCCACCGACGACCATCGCTCGAGCCGCGACGACACCGGCGACGATCGCGGCCGCCGACGATCCCAGACCGCGCGAGTGCGGGATCCGGTTGGCGCACACGACTTCGAGACCGCGCGGCGCGCCGCCGAGTTGCTGGAACGTCGTGCGCATCGCGCGCACCACCAGGTTGCGTGCGTTGCGGGCGACCGACGCTGCCCCCATCCCGGCGACATCGACGGACAGTCCCGGCTCGTCCGTCGCTCTGACGACGACGTCGTCGTACAACGTGAGCGCGAGACCGAGGCAGTCGAAGCCGGGGCCGAGGTTCGCACTCGTCGCCGGCACCCGGACCCGAACCGGGGCGGCGCGGAACGTCGGCTTGAGCTTCGGCATCGCGTCAGTCGCGCAGACCGAGCGCGGTCGCCGCGGCGGACACGTCGGCGGCGATCGTGGTCGGCGGCGGTGCGCCCGAGATCGCCCACTCCGGATCCTTCAAGCCGTTGCCGGTGACGGTGCAGACGACCCGCGCGCCCTTCGGGATCACGTCACGGCTCTGCAACAAACCCGCGACACTCGCCGCACTCGCCGGCTCGACGAACACACCTTCTTCTCTGGCCAGCAACCGGTAGGCCTCGAGGATCTGCTTGTCGGTGACGGAGTCGATGCTGCCGCCGGAGTCGTCGCGGGCGGCGAGCGCCTGCTTCCACGAGGCGGGATTGCCGATCCGGATCGCGGTTGCGATCGTTGACGGTTTGGCCACCGGTTCGCCGGTGACGATCGGCGCAGCACCGGCCGCCTGGTACCCGCGCATCACCGGCCGCGATCCGACGATCCCGTCAGCCGCGTACTCGCAATAACCCTTCCAGTACGCGGTGATGTTGCCGGCGTTGCCGACCGGGAGGCAGTGCACGTCAGGGGCGTCACCAAGCACGTCGCAGATCTCGAACGCCGCGGTCTTCTGACCCTCGATCCGGAACTGGTTGACCGAGTTGACGAGTGAGACGGGGAAGGTATCGGCGAGCCCGCGGGCAAGCGTGAGGCAGTCGTCGAAGTTGCCCTCGACCTGCAACAGCCGTGCGCCGTGCACCAATGCCTGCGCCAACTTCCCCATCGCGATCTTGCCGCTGGGCACGAGTACGGCGCAGATCATTCCGGCGCGCACCGCGTAGGCCGCGGCGCTCGCGCTGGTGTTGCCGGTCGACGCGCAGATCACCGCGCGCGCGCCTTCTTCCGCCGCCTTTGAGATGGCGACGGTCATGCCGCGATCCTTGAACGATCCGGTCGGGTTGAGGCCCTCGACCTTCAGGTAGACCTCGGCGTCGACGAGTGCGGACAGCCGGGGGGCCGGCACGAGCGGCGTGCCGCCCTCGCCCAACGTCACGACCGGCGTCGACGCGGTCACCGGCAACCGGTCGCGGTACTCCTCGATGACGCCGCGCCAGCGATTCATCGCTCGCCACCTTCGACCCGGAGCACCGATGCGACGGCGCGGACGCTGTCGAGATCTCGCAGCTCGGCGACGGTCGCCGACAGTGCTGCATCCGGCGCGACGTGAGTGACCAACTCCAGCGTCGCGTCGTCGCCGTGCCCTTCTTGCCGCACGGTCTGGATCGACACGTCGTGCTTCGCGAAGGCGAGCGCGACGTTCGCGAGCACACCGGCTTTGTCGGCGACGTCGAGGCTCACGTGGTAGCGGGTCAGCGTCTCTCCCATCGACCGGATCCGCAGGTCGGCGTACGCCGAATCCCCCATCCCGCGCGCACCGGTGAGCCGGTTGCGAGCGACGGCGACGAGGTCACCGAGTACGGCGCTCGCCGTCGGTGCGCCGCCGGCGCCACGGCCGTAGAACATGAGTTGCCCGGCGGCGTCCGCTTCGACGAACACCGCGTTGTACGCGTCGCCGACCGACGCGAGCGGGTGCGACCGCGGGATCATCGCCGGATGCACCCGTACGCCGATCGACTCGCGACCGTCGCGATCCGGTGCGCGTTCGGCGATCGCCAGCAGCTTGACCACGCCGCCCATCTCGCGGGCACTCGCGACGTCGCTCGCGGTGACGTCGGTGATGCCCTCGCGGTAGACGTCCGCCGCGGTGACTCTCGTGTGGAAAGCCAGGCCGGCGAGGATCGCGGCCTTGGCCGCGGCATCGAAGCCGTCGACGTCCGCGCTCGGATCCGCCTCGGCGTATCCCAGCGACTGCGCCTCTTCTAGTGCGTCCTCGAAGCCGGCGCCGATCTCGTCCATGCGGGACAAGATGTAGTTGGTGGTGCCGTTGACGATGCCGATCACCCGGTTGACGCGGTCACCGGCGAGCGATTCGCGCAGTGGCCGCAGCAACGGGATCGCGCCACCGACCGATGCTTCGCAGTAGAGGTCGGCGCCGCTGCGGCGCGCGGCGTCGTACAGGGTCGCGCCGTCCTCGGCGAGCAGCGCCTTGTTGGCGGTGACGACGCTCGCGCCGCGGTTGAGCGCGGACAGCAACAAGGTGCGGGCCGGCTCGATCCCGCCGATCACCTCGATCACGATGTCGATGTCAGCGCGTGCGGCGAGGCCGGCCGCGTCGTCGGTGAGCAGTGACGGATCGAGCGGCAGGTCACGTTGGCGTTGCGGCCGCCGGACCGCGACCCCGGCAAGTTCGAGCGGTACGCCGATGCGCTGGGCGAGGTCGTCGCGATGCTCGTGCAACAGCCGGACGACATCGCTGCCGACGACGCCGCACCCGAGCAGCGCCACCTTCAACGCCTTGCCGGCGGTCATGGCTCGACGTCCAGGGCGAGTAAGTCGTCGATGGACTCCCGCCGGACGATGAGGCGATCCTCACCCGGACGTACGGCGACGACCGGCGGGCGCGGCACCGCGTTGTAGTTGCTCGCCATCGACCGGCAATAGGCACCGGTCGCCGCGACGGCGAGCAGGTCGCCGGGGGCGAGGTCGTCGGGCAGCCATGCGTCGCGCACGACGATGTCGCCGGCCTCGCAGTGCTTGCCGACGATCCGGGTGAGCATCGGGGGCGCATCACTGTCGCGCGAGGCCAGCACGACGGTGTAGTCCGCGTCGTACAACGCCGTGCGGATGTTGTCGCTCATGCCGCCGTCGACGCTGACATACGTGCGGATGCCGTCGAGGTTCTTCACCGTGCCGACTTCGTAGAGCGTCACGGTGCCGGGGCCGGCGATTGCCCGGCCGGGCTCCACCGCGAGTCGCGGCACCGGCAACGATGCGGCGCTGCATTCGCGATCGACGATCGCGCGCAGTTGCTTTGCGACGTCGGCGAGCGGCGCGGGATCGTCGTTCGCCGTATAGGCGATGCCGAGCCCGCCGCCGAGATCCAGCTCCGGCAAGGTCACGTCGAGCGCGTCGCGGATTGTCGCGAGCAACCCGACGACGCGATGCGCGGCGACCTCGAAACCGGCGGTGTCGAATATCTGCGATCCGATGTGGCTGTGCAGGCCGACGAGCTCAAGCGACGGGAGCATCAGCACCCGCCGGGCCGCTTCCAGCGCCGCGCCAGTCGCGAGCGAGAAGCCGAACTTCTGGTCCTCGTGCGCGGTCGCGATGAACTCGTGCGTGTGTGCCTCGACGCCCACGGTGACCCGCACGTAGACCTTCTGGCGCACGCCCGCGTCGGCGGCGACGGCAGCGAGCCGGGCGATCTCGATGTCGCTGTCGACGACGATCCGGCCAACACCCGCCTCCACCGCGGCTCGCAGCTCGGCGATCGATTTGTTGTTGCCGTGCATGAGAATTCGCTCGGCCGGAAAGCCGGCGGAGAGCGCGACCGCTAGCTCACCGCCGGTCGAAACGTCGAGCGACAAGCCCTCGTCGGCGAGCCAGCGCGCGACCGCGCGGCAGAGGAACGCCTTGCCGGCGTAGTAGATGTCCGCGTCTGCGCCGAATGCGTCCCGATGCTCGCGGCAACGGGCCCGGAAGTCGTCCTCGACGCAGACGTATGCCGGGGTGCCGTAACGCGTAGCGAGGTCTCGCACGTCGTGCCCGGCGAGATGTACGACGCCGTCGCGCCGCTCCGCACCGATCGGCCACACGGCCGGATGCAGCGCACCGAGCTCGTTCGGCGGCGGCCCGATCGGATGCGATCCGGCGACGCCGTCGGCGTGCAGCGCACCGGCCGGATGCGCTCTCATGCGGGGCCCCCGCCGCGTTGTGAGCGCAGCGAGCAACGTGGTGGGGTGTTCACATGCGCTCCGGGGCCGAGACGCCGAGAAGACCGAGGCCGTTGGCCAACACGATGCGGGTCGCCTCGACGAGCCAGAGCCGCGCGCGGCTGAGATCCGTCGCCGGTTCGTCGCCCATCGGCAGCACCCGGCAGCCGTCGTAGAAGCGGTGGTAGGTGCCGGCGAGCTGTTCGAGATAGCGGGCCACTCGATGCGGCTCGCGCAGCTCGGCCGCGGCCGCGACGATCCGCGGGAACTCGCCGAGCGTGCCGAGCAACTCGCTCTCGCGTTCGTGCGACAGCAGCGACGGGTCGAGGTCGTCACCGCGCCGTACGTCGAGCTCTTCCGCGTTGCGCAGGAGCGATGCGATCCGCGCATGCGCGTACTGCACATAGAAGACCGGGTTGTCGTTGGTCTGCTTCGTGACAACTTCGATGTCGAGCGTCATCGGCGAGTCGGCCGGGTAACGCGCGAGGGTGTAGCGCGCCGCATCGACGCCGACTGCGTCGACGAGCTCGTCGAGCGTGACGATGTTGCCCGCGCGCTTTGACAGCCGCACTTCGACACCGGCGCGGACGAGCTTCACCATCTGGCCGATGAGCACCTCGATGTTGCGATCCGGATCGTCACCCGCGCAGGCCGCGATGGCGCGCAATCGGCTGACGTAACCGTGGTGATCCGCACCGAGCATGTAGACGCAGCGGTCGAAGCCACGGGACCGCTTGTCGAGGTAATACGCGCAGTCGGCGGCGAAGTAGGTCAGCGCGCCGTCGCTTTTCACCAGCGGCCGATCCTTGTCGTCGCCGAAGTCGGTCGTCCGCAGCCAGACCGCGCCGTCGGCGTCGTACACGTGGCCTTGGGTGCGCAGCGTGTCGATCGCGCGCGCGACCGCACCGGAGTCGTGCATGCCGGTCTCGGAGAACCAGACGTCGAACTCGACGCCGAACCGCGCGAGGCTGGTCTGCATGTCGCGCAGCATCGCGGCGTAACCGAGCCGACGGAACTCGGCGACCGCTTCGTCGTGCGGGAGGTCGACGATGTCAGGTCGCTCGGCCACCACCGCGGCGGCGACATCGGCGATGTACTCGCCCGCGTAGCCGTCTTGCGGGGTCGGCTCGCCGCACGCCGAGGCGAGCAGCGACTCGGCGAACAACTGCATCTGCACGCCGGCGTCGTTGATGTAGTGCTCGGCGGCCACTTCCGCACCGGCGGCTTCCAGCAACCGGCGCAGCGCGTCGCCGAGTGCGGCCCATCGGGTGTGGCCGAGGTGGACCGGGCCGGTGGGGTTGGCGGAGACGAATTCGAGGTAGATCCGCTCCTTTTCCATGGTCGTGCTGCGGCCGTAGTCATGACCGGCGAGCACGATCGTGCGGACCAACTCGCCTTGCGCGGCACCGTCGAGGCGCAGGTTCAGGAAGCCGGGGCCGGCCACGTCGACGCCGGCGATCCCGGGCTGGTTGCGCAGGTGCGCGGCGAGGATTTCGGCGACTTCGCGCGGCGGCCGGCCGGCCGGTTTCGCGAGCTGGAGTGCCGCGTTGGTGGCGTAATCGCCGTGGTCTCTGTTCTTCGGCCGTTCGACCGTAACGGCGTCCGGGACGTCGACGGCGAGTTCGCCGGCGGCCGCGGCGGCGCGGATCGCCGCAACGACAGCGGCGGAGACGTCGGCGGGCGTCACCGAACGAGGCTATCGCGGCGCCCGGCTAGAGCCCGTTCCGGAAGACATAGGTCGTCGGCGGCGGTGGCAGCTTGCCCTTCCCGCCGTACTCGATCGCGATCTCCTGGTGCTTCGCGAGCACGATGCGGCTGGGGTCGCCGCTGTACCGCGTGCCGTTCACGAAGACCGCGAGTTCGTGCGTCGCGTCGACGCAATAGCCGCCCACGCAGGTCGCCGTGAGCCGCACACCCCACTCGACGAACACCTGCCCGAGCAGGAAGTTCGCGGGCACGTTGTTCTCGATATGGATGATGCCGCTGGAGTCGTGCGTGTGCAGCGGCGCCAGCCCGGCGACGTTCCTTCCCTGGGTGACGAAACCGAGGTACGGCGGGACCGCTACGGGCTTGCCATCGACGTTGATGTCGAGGTGCGCGTGGTAGTGCACCTGCAGCATCTCGACGTCGTACGGGAGGCCAGCGGCGGCGACGTACGCGGCGCTGTCCTTGCCGTTGCCGATCACGGCCGGCGGCAACCACGGCGCGGGGCCGGTCGAGAGGGTGACCTCGCTTCCCGGTACCGGTAGGACACTCGGCGGGCCGGTGTAGGTGCTTGCGCTCGCGGACGGGGTCGCCGACGCCTTCGGAGTGGTCGAGCCCCCGGCGCAACCGGACAGCACGCCTGCCAGCACCGCGACCGCCGCGAGCAGCGCGGCGTTACGCCGACTCGTCGGCCGCCTCCGCCGCGAGCCGCCGGACGATGTCGATGAGCTCGTCCGGATCGAAGGGCTTGGTGAGGTACGCATCGACACCTATCTTCTCTCCGCGTTGGAGATCGGCCTCCTGCGCACGCGCGGAGAGCAGGACGACTTTGATGTGAGCGGTGTCCGGGTCGCTGCGGAGCCGGGCCGCGGCTTCCCAACCGTCGACCCGCGGCATCATCACGTCGAGAGTGACGACGGATACGTCCGCCGCTTTCACCTTGTCGAGCGCGTCCTGCCCGTCGAACGCGGTGACGACATCGAAGCCTTCGAGTTCGAGGTTGACGGTGATGAGTTGGCGGATCACGTCGTCGTCGTCCACGACGAGGACGCGATGTGCTCCGGCCACAGCCGCAGGTTACCGGGGTCGGGTTTGCCTCGGCGCGGTCGGCGTGGGCGCTGCTAGCCTCGGCGAGGCCCCCAAGCCCCCGTAGCTCAGGGGATAGAGCACCGCCCTCCGGAGGCGGTGGCGCAGGTTCGAATCCTGCCGGGGGCGCCAGATCAGACCTACGTGACTCTCAGGGCTGACAGGTCGCCATGAGCCGGACGCTGCCAAAGAGTTCCCGCCGAGCCTGTGTCGGCGTGCGGTCCCGCTCGCGGGTGAGCCAGATCAGAGCGCCCGCCGTCGCCGCAGGTGAGGCGTGGATCTCGGCTTGTGCACGACGAGAGAAGCCGCTTACGTCTGCCTTGGCACTGCTCCCTCGTCAAGCCGGCGGGTGTTGGTGTCGATGAGACGGACGTAACCCCGGCATGACAGTCGGAAGCCCACTACATTCGCCGGGGCGATCGCTGACCGACAATGGCACACCGTGCGCGAGCACGGGTCGCAAAGGTACGTGGCTCCTTTAGCGGAGTCCGACGGCCTACCGAAGTCGATGGTTGCCTCTAGCACCGCGAACTGTTTCGTCGCGGCGTGCGCCCCGGCACCGTCTTCGGAAGGTGCCACCGATGTCGCACTCGCAGGTACCACGCGTCCGCACGTTCCGTTCTCCGGTCAGCGCTGCCCGGCAGTGGAATCTGAAGCTGGCAAGCGTCTAGCCGGCTCGATCCGCGGCTACCTTCTCGACACGGCCTGCATCAGGTGTGGCGGATACACGCCATGTCGCTCTCCCGACGCGACACGTCGGTCGCGCTGGGTTTCTCCCGGCATATTCTTCCGCTTGCGACTGCGCCCGAAAGATCCCCACTAGTAACTATGCAATACTCGACCCACTAGCGCCTGACCTTGTCCGGACCTCGCCGTCTCGCCGCTCGTGACAACCTGCTGATGGGCGTCGAGGTGTTTGTGACGGATTCGGGGGAACTGGGCCAGGTCACCATGCTGGTGGTCGAACCGGACGGCCGCGCGGCCAGTGAAGTCTCTTCGCTGCTGCTTGCCGCTGGTGGCAACCGTCTCGTTGTGCGCGGGGTGTCGTCGCTGGCGGACGCTAAGAAGAACTGGCCGCAGGACGACGCGGTGTGCCTCGCGGTGTCCTTGGACAGCGAGGCGATCGGCGATGTGCAGATCCTCGACAGCGTCCGGGAGTCTCTCGGAGCAGTCGCGGTCATCGCACTGATCGGGAAGGGCGATCGCGCTCTCGGCCTGGAAGCGATCCAGCGTGGTGCTGATGACTTCTTGTTGAAGACGGAGATTGCCGGAGGGCAGTTGCAACACGTCGTCGACTGTGCCGTCCAACGCGCGCGATATCGCGCAGTATCGACCTCGACGACCGCTCGGTGGTCCGAGGTGGTGGCAACGCTCGGCGATGGGCTGCTGGTGCTCGATCGAGCTGGGCGCGTGACGGCGATGAACCCAGCAGCCGCGCAGATCCTGGGATCTCACGGCACCGGGATCTTCGACTCCGAGTCGTTGCAGGGAATCGAAGCCATCGTCGGCCGCGACGGCTGCGAACTTCCGCAGGACGAACGCCCAGCGGCACGGACGTTAACGTCGGGCCAGTCGCTGACCGGTGTTGCGATCGGAGTCCGGGACGTGATCGGCGACGTTCGCTGGATGGAGATGGGCACCTACCCGATGTTCGCGCTGAACGGGCGGGTGGAGGGCGTCGTCGTCTCGATCCACGACATCAATGAACGGGTAGCGGCGGAAGACGCGGCACGGGTCCACGACACAATGCTGGACGCGCTCGGACAGGCGATCATCGTCACCGATCCAGACGATGTCGTCGTGTCATGGAACTCGGCGGCCGAGCGCATCTATGGCTGGACGGCGGCCGAGGCTATTGGCCAGCGTGCCGCGAAGCTGGTGCCGCCGGAGTCTGCTGATCAGGCGGCGAGCGTCAAGAGAGCGCTCCTGTCTCACCAGACGTGGACGGGCGAGATGCTCGTCCGCCACCGCGATGGCCGACTCATGTGCACTTTCTTGACATGCACACCGGCGTTCGACGACCGCCGCGAGCTTACGGCGGTGATTGCCGCGTCCACTGACGTGACTGATCGTCACAGCGCCAACCAGACCCGGCAGGCGCTGGCATCGATCGTGATGTCGACGGCTGATGCCGTGTTCAGCAAGTCGCTCGACGGCACCATACTGACCTGGAACCGCGGCGCGACTGAACTCTATGGATATGCCGAGGACGAGATTCTGGGCCAGAACGTCAGCATCCTCAGTCCTCACGACACCAGCGGCGAGGTCGCGGCGCTCTTGGCAGCCGTTGCCGATGGCGAGACCGTGCGCGGAATGGAGACGATACGCCGCCGCCGTGACGGATCGACCGTCTTTGTGTCCATCACCGTCTCCCCGGTGTACGACGAGGCAGGCGCTGTGATCGGCGCCTCTGTGATCGGGCGCGACCTCACCGACCGACGCCGCCTGGAAGAGCAAGTCGCAAAGCAGAGTACGCACGATTCCCTCACCGGCTTACCCAATCGGATTCTCCTCGAGGATCGGATCGCGCAGGCCGTCCGCTCGGCGAAGCGTCACAGCCTGTCGGTGGCCGTTCTGCTGGTCGATCTCGATCAGCTCGGATCTATCAATGCCCAGCATGGTTATCTGGTCGGCGACCTCGTCCTCGTTGCGGTCGCGGAGCGGCTGAAGTCGGCAATCGGAGCAAACGACACGCTGGCCAGGCTGGGAGGGGACAAGTTTGTGATTGTCTGCGAGGGGACCGCCGATGAAGCGACCACTGTCGCGGATCGGGCCGGCGCGGCGCTCACTCCAGTCATCGAGCTCGACGGTCTGGAGGTGAACGTCTCGAGCAGCATCGGCATCGCGGTGAGCCCTCCGGTGACTGCGAGACCAGAACTGTTGCTAGTTGCCGCACAGGCGGCGAAGAACGAGGCGAGGGCCTCCGGACGTTCGCTATGGCGCGTCTTCGACGCAACTCGGGAGCGGCAGGTAACTGAGCAGCATGCGTTATTCGACGACCTGGCGTCGGCGATCGCGGAGCAAACTCTGGACGTTCATTACCAGCCAGTCGTCGAGATCAACACGGGTCGGTTGATCGGAGTCGAGGCTCTGGCTCGCTGGTGCCATCCGAGCCGCGGCTGGATCTCGCCGGCGTACTTTGTGCCACTGGCAGAGGACAGCGGGTTGGTCGCCGCGCTGGATGCCTTCGTGCTCCGGCAGGCGTGTCGAGATGCCGCGAAGTTGCGTGCGGGTGCGTTCCTGCCGCAAGACGGTTACGTCGCGGTGAACGTTTCTGCACGCAACGTCGGTGACGGACGCCTGGTCGAGCGCGTCTGCCAGGAGGCAGCGGACGCGCACCTCCCAGTCGACTTTTTGGAACTCGAGGTCACGGAAACAAGCCTCATGGGGAACGCGCTCGGTGCGCGGACTGCGCTGGAGACGCTACGAAGTCTCGGAATGGGTGTCGCGCTCGACGATTTCGGGACCGGATATTCGTCACTGACGTATCTGCGACAGCTGCCAGTCACCACCATCAAGGTGGATCGCGCCTTCGTCCAGCACATGACGAGTCGCAGCGACGACCTCGCCATCACTGCTTCGATCATCGACCTCGGTCATGCGGTGGACCTTCGTACCATCGCCGAGGGCGTGGAGACGGCGGAGCAGCTATCGCTGCTTCACCGGTTGGGTTGTCACGCGGGCCAGGGGTTCCTCTGGAGTCCTGCGCTGCCGTGCGACGAGCTCATCGCGTTGATTCGTCGGTCGCCGCTCGGGTTTCAGGCCGCTACGCCGACCCCGAGCCAACGATGGAAGGGCCGGCATGGCGCCGCGCTTGCGACGAACGAGCACGGTCTTCATCGGATCCGCGAGCTCCATCGCCAAGGCGCTTCGCTTGCGACCATCGCCGCCGCGCTCAACGCCGCAGACTTCCACACGCCTTCTGGCCTGCGTTGGCACAACGCCAGTGTTGCGCGAGTGCTCGCAGACATCGCGATCGTGGAGAGCGGCAAATCCGCGCAGGCGCGGAGCATGGGGAGTAGTTAGTCGTTCGTCGGCGCGTAGGAGTCGTCGTAACTTGCGAGCAGGACGCTTGCGCCGAGAGTGAACGCCGGCGGGAACACGTCAAAAATGCAGTGAAAGAAACAGACGTCTCGGTCGTCCCAGTCGGTGGGTATCGACTCGAGGAGCCAAATGGACGTTGCTCCGGCGCTGCTGGCGAACATGGTCGAGCGCATGGGCTTCTCCTTGCGAAATGGTTCGCGCTTGCTGAGCGATTGCGATCCCGTTGGCGCCTGGCGATGGTCAGGCGCGCGGCGTTAAGTACGTCGCTCGCATCGGAGGGTGACCATGCTGTCTTCATCGACACCTCGAACAAAACCCTGTAGGCGTAGACGTCTCGAGGTCAGCCCGAGCGCCAGGACGCCCGTGGCCGCCGCCAGCCGCACGGCACCATCGCCATCCGCTCAACCGAGAGGCAGCCGCCCGCAAAGCCTCCCGAAGCCACGCAGGTCTGGTCTGGCTCTCCTCGGGGCGCCAACGCTCCGCCGCATCGCGCGTCGTGGGTAGCGGCACGCGCGTAGCGTGAGATGGTGCCGGCTGACCAGTGGACCTCGAGTCAGCAGCCGGTGACGTTGGCGCAGTCCGGCGGGCTCGTCACGTTGGTGGAAGGAACCTCGTTCAGCCTGTCCGACCGGGCCGGCGACATCCACCCCGACGGCCCGAGCGGGATGTTCGTGCTGGACACCCGCGTGATCAGCCAGTGGCAGCTCCTGGTCGACGGGAACGCGCTTCAGTCGCTGTCGGTCGGGATCGAAGAGCCGTTCTCCGCCGTCTTCGTCGCCCGGGTCGCCGACGCGGCGGAGGATCACGCGACGACGTTGCTCGCGGTGCGACGACGTTGGGTCGGATCCGGGATGCGGGAAGAGGTGGAGCTGCGCAGCTACTCGCGCACTCCCATTACCGCCTCGGTGGAACTCCTCGTCGGCTCCGACGTCGCCGACCTATTCGACGTGAAGGCAGGCCGCGTCACACCGGGCACCGAAGGCGGCAATCTGGACGACGACCTTCGGGTCAGCTCGGTACGCGGCGGTGTCCGCCGCGACGTCCACGTCACCGAATGCTCGACCGCGCAACCCGGCGACATCACGGCGACCGGACTGCGCTGGAAGGTCACCCTCCCCCCGGGTGGCGTGTGGAGCACGTGCCTGGAGGTCGGCCTGTCCGTCGACGGCCACGCGCTGCCGCTGCAATACCGCTGCGGCGAGCCAGCTGAGGTTTCGCGTCCCACGCAACGGCTCGCGGGCTGGCGCCGGCACTCGCCCAGGTTCACGAATTCCGACCCGCGGCTGGTGCGGGCCGTCGCCCGTGCGGTCGAGGACATCGGCTCCTTGGTGATCGAGGATCCCGTGCATCCTGAGTCGCCCGTGGTGGCCGCAGGCGCGCCGTGGTTCATGGCGTTGTTCGGCCGCGACTCACTGCTGACGTCGTACATGTCGTTGATCGTGGATCCCGTCCTCGCCGTCGGCGTCCTCAAGACGCTGGCGCGGTTGCAGGGGACGCGCGTCGACGTCGACACCGAAGAGCAGCCCGGACGGATCCTGCACGAGGTGCGGTTCAACTCGACGACCGCGACGGACATCGATGACGGGCACATCTACTACGGCACCGCGGACGCGACGCCGCTGTTCGTCGTCCTCGTCGGGGAGCTCGCCCGCTGGGGCGTCGAACCAAGTGTCGTCGACTCGCTGCTGCCGCACGTGGACCGAGCATTGGAATGGATCGACCGCTACGGCGACCGCGACGGCGACGGCTACGTCGAGTACGAGCGATTGTCGTCCGCGGGCCTGGCGAACCAGGGCTGGAAGGACTCGTGGGACGGCGTGAGCGCCGCTGACGGTGCGCTGGCCCAGCCGCCTATCGCTCTCGCGGAGGTCCAGGGCTACGTCTATGCCGCCTACAACGCCCGGGCCGCGCTCGCGGCCGAGCGCGGCGACACGACGACGTCAGATCGCTACAAGCGGAAGGCCGCGCACCTGCGGTCGGCCTTCAACCGCGACTTCTGGCTCGACGACATGGGCTGGTACGCGATCGCGCTCGATGGTGCCAAGCGGCCGGTCGATTCGATGGCCAGCAACATGGGCCACTGCCTGTGGAGCGGGATCATCGAGCCGGATCGCGCCGCCGGAGTCGCCGCGCACCTCAGCTCGGCCGCGATGCGCAGCGGGTGGGGGCTGCGGACACTGGCTGCGCCGATGGCGCGCTACGACCCGCTGAGCTACCACAACGGCTCGGTCTGGCCGCACGACACCGCGATCGCCGCGGCCGGCCTCATGCGCTACGGGTTCGTTGACGAGGCAATCGCTCTCATCGAGGAACTTCTCGACGCGGCCAACCTCAGCGACGGCCGGTTGCCGGAGCTGTACGCCGGGCTCAGCCGCGACGACGTGTCCGTGCCCGTCGCCTATCCCAGCTCCTGCTCGCCGCAGGCGTGGGCGGCGGCCGCACCGTTGCTCATGCTGCGGACCTTGCTGCGGCTGGAGCCGCGCGGTGACGACCGACGCTACGAGCTGTCCCCCGTCGCGGGTGGGCCGGTAATCGACACGGTCGACCTGAACTTCGCCGGGACGAGGGTGACCATCCACGTCGCCGCCGGCGGTGACGTCGAGGTCAGCGGCTTGCCGGACGGGCTCGGGCTGGACGTCGTCCCGGCTCGGCGGCGGACCGGCCAGGCCGTCGAGAGCTGATCACGCGCTCGTAGAGCGCAACGTGTTCTTCCACCACCCGCGCGGTAGAGAAGCGCGTCATGACGGCAGCACGGCAGGCAGCACGGTCGAGAGTCTGCGCGTCGATCACGCGCTTGGCCATGTCGTCCTCGTCCTCGCACAGATAACCGGTCAGCCCGTGCTCCACGATCTCCGGCGCCGCACCCATCGGGAAGGTCAGGACCGGCGTCCCCGCGGCCAGCGCCTCGACCATTACGAGACCGAACGGCTCCGCCCACCGGATCGGGTTCACCAGCGCACTGGCTCCCTGCAGCAGCATGGCTGCCTCGGCATGTGTCGCCTCGCCGACGTAGGTGACGTCGGCACACAGCAAGGGTTTGACGCATGCCTCGAACCAATCCCGTTCGGCCGGCTCGCGCATCTTGGCCGCGATCCGCAACGGAACGCCAGCGGCACGAGCGACCCGCGCGGCTGCATCGACGCCTTTGTCCGGGTGCATCCGACCGAGGAAAAGCAGGTAACCGCCGTCGCCCGGCCCAACGGTCACCTCGTCCGGGTCGAGGCCGTGGTGGATCACGCGCGTGACGTGCACACCCTGCAGCGAGGCCTGCACCGCCTGCGCGTGCGAGATCGCGATGACCGGCACGCGTCGCGCGAACGACTGATAGACGCGGCTGACCTCCGGCGTGAACGGACCGTGGCTGGTCGTCACGATCGGCGGTGCACCGCGCCGACGGCCGATCGCGGGCCCGGCGAGAGTGTGGTCGTGGACGACGTCGCAGGCGGAGAGGCGGTCGTGACCGAGGATGACGTGGGCGAGTTCGACGGTCGTGATGCCGATCTCATCGGGGCGCGCCCGGCCGGTGTTGGCCACCGTCGGCACCGGACAGGTGCTGTCACCCGGTGCGAACAACAGCACTTCGTGTCCGGCCGCGACGAGCCCGCGCGCCAACCGGTCGACGACGGCTTCCGTTCCGCCGTATAACGGCGGTGGCACCGGCACCCAAGGAGGGGCGAGCAGTCCGACTTTCATCGCGAGGACGCGGGTTGAGCAGCGATAGTGGTGCGCATCTGTGTCCGTCCCTGAGGCCGGCCACGACGTGTGGCCCGACCGAACTGGGCGGATGTCACCGGAGTTCCAGAGCAACGAAGCCGCAGCGGCCGACGATAGCACCGCGTGACCGGCTGAGATGTAGCGTCGACGTTGCCTAACCCCTGACTGCGCACATCCCATTCGATGCGGCACGGCGCACTACCTAATCGAGGTCGGCTACACCCCGGATGCATGGAGCAGCCAGATCGACAACCAGCCCAACGTGGTCGACCGGATCACGCCCGCCGGTCACATCCAGCGGTGCGTTGCGTTCGTACCGCACCACCCCGTTGCTCACCGTCGCGCAGGGCATCGAATCGATGAAGCGAGCGCAGCAGCTTCGGGACAAGTACACGCCCCCCACGACGGTCAACCTGGTGGAGTCGCAACCGGCGGCGAACACGCGCTGACAATGGTCTAGGCGAGGGTGATGAGTGTCACCTCGCCACAGCCGGGGCAGTCGGCCGTACGTGTCGGCCGGCTGCTCGCGTCGACGACGAACTCGCGCAGGCTGATCCGGTCCCCGCAAGCCGCGCAGCCGATCGACGCGGCGTACGTACTGCTGGGCGTTCCCGGCACCCGGCGCCGCCGGCGCCGGCCCTGACGGTCGGCATCCGCGCGGTCGATCAGGTCGTCGAGCGTGTCGCCCGCGATGAGTTGCGCGTACCCCGCGCTCACCATCCCGCCCGCGATCAGGCCGCGCATAGTGCGGCCGACCCGGCCGATCGCGGCCATCGTCTGGACGTCGTCGATCGCCGGCAACGCACACACGAACTCGTCGCCGCTGTGACGGACGATCACGTCGTCCCTGCGAAGCGACAGATGCAATGCTCGGCCAGCGGCCGCCAGCAGCAGGTCCCCGCGATCGTGGCCCTCGCGTTCGTTCACGGCCTTCAAGTAGTTGACGCCGAACGAAACGACCGACAACGGCGCGCAGTTGAGCCGGGCCCGGGTGATGACGCCCTGCATCTGGCGACGTCCCGCGTCTCGTTGCAGGGCGCCGGTGAGGCTGTCGCGGTGTCTGTTCCACTGAAAGGTCGCGGCCGTACGCCGGTCCGTGTCGACGAGACGCCGTTCCCGGCCAGTGGCACTGCAATCGATCGACGTCTCTGCCGCCGTAGCAGGGCCGACATCGGGTCGACTCTGCTCCGAGGCGCTCACGCTTGGTCCGTCCCTTTCGTTGTAGGCAGCTGCTCGGCGACGGCTGGGTCATCCAGCGCCTCGCCTGCGTCGTCGGGCCAACTCGCCGACGACGCCAGGCGCCGGAGCACCTGGGTGCCGGCTGACCGGCCCGATTCCGCCGGTACGACGAGCAGCACCAACCGGTCCTTGCCGCCGTGACCGATGCTCACGGTCGCCGGATCGAGCGTGCGGAACCAACCGAGCCGCACCAGCGCGTCGCCGAGGTGCAGTCGACGTGGTTGGTCAGCGCTCCAGGCGTCGATGTTCAGCGAGACCCGGCTCGCCGTACGACCGAGCCGTTCGTTCACCGCGGGGAGCAACATTCGCAGCTCGGTCGCCGCGTCAATGCTGCGCGGCCACCAGGCTGCCGCGAACCGGCCCGGTTCGTCGGACGTGGCCCACACCAGCCGTGCATCTGAAACCGGTAACAGCTGGTCGGGCCCGGCGGGTGCGCCGTCGTCGTCGTAGCGCGAGCCAGCGAGATCGCGGTCATCCGAAGCTGTTACGGCGGGCGCCGTCATCGCACGCTGGCCTTTGGCGTGGTGTCGCAGATGCACCCTCGGATGAGCGCAGAACTCTTTGTCGCCGCGCAGTATCGGCCGGCAATGAGGTCGTGGGTCTCCGAGCGATGCCCGCACGTGCACTCGCGCTCCGCACCTGACCGCACGGCAACGTCGGGTGGTGGTAGTTGGCGGGTAAGGACTTTGTGACCGAACATGGCGTGTCCTTGCTGTAGAGAGTCAGGCTCAGCGATCCGTCGGATGCGCGGGTTTGCGCATGGTGCGTTGCAGCTGTGTGATGCGCGCGGTTCCGGCCGCGCCCGTGACAAGGGCGCCGGCGAGCGCGGCGACGAGCATCGCGACCGCGAGTGACATCCGTAGGTGCGCCCCGAAGAAATTGATCTGGACCGTGTGCGCGTTCTGGATCAGGAAGACGGCCAACAGGACAAGTACGAAAGCCGCGACCGTCAAACCCACGTGCAGACTGCTGATCCGCGTCGGTCGCCGCCGAATGCGTCGTTCGGCTTCGGGTGGCGCCATCGACTGGGTCGAGGTCGTCGGGCGCACCGACGTTTCAGTGCTGGACTCGGTCATGAGTACGCCGCCTGGCAGTCGCTGAACAGGAGGCGGCAAGAAAACACAAGGACCGGATGACTCCAGTCGCCCTAAGTGAGTTCAGTGTCGCACGAAACGGTCACGATGAACAGGCGTCGCACGCGTTGCCGAGGCGGCGTTGTCTCTATTCGAGAGTGGGGTCCAGGCCCTCAGTGACGACGCGACGCGCCACGTCGGTGAGCTTCAGATTGCGGTTACGGGCATAACGGCGCAAGCCATCGAACGCCGCCTCCATCGTGAGTTGCCCGCGCTCCGCGAGAACGCCCTTCGCCTGTTCGATGACGACGCGACTGGTCAACGCGTTCTGCAACTGCTCGGACAACACGTGGCTGCGATGGAGGGACCGGTGCTGAAGGATGCCGATCGTCGCGACGTCGGCCAACGCTTGGGCGAGCCGGCGATCGCCGAGCGGGACCTCGCGTGGCGATGCCATGAACAGGTTGAGCCCGCCGATGACCTGGTCACGCAGCCGCAGCGGGAGCGCCGCGACCGAACGGAATCCGGCCATGCCGGCGGCGGCGACGAACAATGGCCACCGCTCACGGTCAGCTTCGAGGTCACCGCTCGTCACCGCCGTACCGGTCCGGATACAGTCCAAACAGGGTCCTTGGTTGTTCTGCAGCTGGAACAACTCGAGAAGGCGCGACTCCTCGCTGGACGAAGCGACCAACGCCAGATTGCCCTTCTGGTCGTCGAGCAGCAGGCCGGCGGCGCTCGCACCGAGGACCGCGACGCACGCGGTAACCAGCTGGTCCAGCAGGTCTACGACGTCGTAGTCGTCGACCAACGTGTCTGCCAGCCGCACGAAAGTGTCGGCAAGTGTGTGCTCGCGGGATTTGGCTCCCGCCCCGGTGTGCCCCGGGGGCTCGAGGTAGGTCATTCGTCCTCCAATGCGAAGCGTACGCGTCGTGCCACCACATCGGTGGCTAGATCGGCGAGCGAACAGCCGTCGGCGAAGGCCCGTGCGCGCAGCATGAGGAACGCCTGGTCGATCGTCACCCCGGCCTGAGCCATCACGATGCCGGTCGCCTGATGCACTTGCATCTGGTAGGACGCCCGCGACCGCTCGTCGTCGGCGAAGGCGCCCGTTCCATCCGTGTCGAGGTAGAGCAAGGCCAGCGCCGCCGCATCGGCGGCCAACAGCGCGGCCTGTAGCTCCGTTGCACCGAGTTCGCCGGGCCGGTCACGGTAGAGGTCGATTACACCGACACTGATCGCGCCCACCCGAAGCGGTAACGCGAACACTGCCCGCACGCCGGCCCCGGCGGCGGCGGACATGAACTCTGGCCATCTCTCGACGGTGACGTCGTCAGCGTCGTCGAGGTCCGGGAGCAAGACCGGAGCGCCACTTGACGCCGCGTCGATGCAGGGTCCCTCCCCCAGCGTCAACTGAAGATCCTCGATCTTTGCCGACACCGCATCCGTCGCGCAGACCACCCCACGGTGCCCATCCGCCGTCACCATCGCGATCCCGGCGCCGGTCACCGACGACGTCGTCACGCAGAGCTCGCAGATGCGCAACGGTTGGGCAGCACGCTCTGGCCCCGACGCGGCGAGGAGGCGAGCCCAACGCTCTCGCTCGTCATCCATCACGGGAACTGGGCTCGAATCTCTGGCAATCGCCGGCCCGCTGGCCTGACCGGTGTCGGCCTCGCAACGTGGGATCGCGCCCGCCGGCGCCGTAGGTCATGGCGGCGAATCAGCCATCGGTGCGGGGCACGGATTCAAGACCCGCGAACGACGCGGTGCACGTCGACGACGTCCATCGGGGCGCCGCTCGGCCCGCCTGGCGGGCTCATGTTGTTGCGCTCGGCGACCTTCGCCATAGCGGGAGCCAGCCGCTCCTGCGCAAATGCGCGGTAGTCGGGCTCGCTCTCCCACACGTCGAAGATGTGAACCTTGTCGTCCTCGGCGTAATGGGTGTGCACGATGAGTCCCTTGGGCGGATTCGTCTCAACGTTCATCTCTTCCGCGACTGCGTCGAGCATGTCCAGGGTGATGCCGTCCGGCAGTGTTTGCTTGACGATGGTTGTCATTCGAGTTCCCTTCCGGGAGTCGCGGTGCGGGTCGGTGCGGGCGTCATCCGGTCGCAGATCGCCGGAGCCGTGATCGGCGTTGCCACGAATACATCGGCGTTGCCACAAAGACGGGGTGGCTGCCGCGAAGAGTGCACTCGACGCTCCGTCCCTGGAGGTCAAACCGCGCGGCCGGCCGCCATCGAAGTACGACGGGGCTACCAAGGGACCGGAGCAACTTGTCCGTGCTCGCGCACGTTAGCACCACAGCTCAGTGCCGTCGATGCCGCGCTGCTGCCCTCGGTCCGGTCGTCGTAGCGACCGCATCCTCGTACTAGGCGCTATCCGCGGCGCGGATTCCGTGCGAGACTGAACTCTCAAGCGGGCTTGGCTTTGTCCGGACCTCGTGCTCCCTGCCGCTCCATTTCTCGGCGAAGGCGGCGAGCACTATCACCGGTCACAAGCGTTTCCGACAAGTCACCGGACGGCGCGCTTCGGCACGTGTAGGCGCTCGCTCCTTCGTGACCGCACGTCAATGATCCTGTTGTCGATTCTGTTGCTGCCGCTCGGAATTTCCGTGCTGGTCACAGTCACCGCGTGGGCCGAGCGAATGTTGGATCGGCCGGCCCGCAAGCGCTCGACTCTCTCGACGTTGTCGCGCGATGACTAGCCCCGCCCTAGGTCGGGTTCGACGATGCTGCCCGGCGCATGGAGATTGGCCCAGTCTGGCGCGGCATCTCGTTGCCGACTTCCATGACGTCCCGACCGGGACGGTCGTCGCCGAGTTGCAGGACGCGCACGACGGCGCCGGGTTCTTCCGTCTCGAGCTCGCCGACGCACTCGACTGCGCCGAGCTCATCGTGCGCTACCGCATCCGGTCCGCGACCAGCCGCAGGCATCGGGTCACGGAGCCGTCAAGCACGTGAGGTGGCGCTATCCCGCGATCGGCGTACAGTCGCGACAACGGCACAGCTGTTCCAGACCCTGACATCCGGTTCCGCCGAACCGCCGAGAGCGCGCGTGCGTCTCGGTACCAGGGATGGAGCGCACCATGGGTATCGCCTTCAGTTTGTTGATCGCCGCGGCCGGCGCGATCATGCGATTCGCTGTCACTGTTCATGGACACGGGTTCAACGTGCACACGACCGGCCTGATCCTGATGATCGTCGGCGCCGTCGGCGTGCTGTTGTCGATCATGTTCTGGGCAAGTTGGGGCGGCTTCGGACGGCGCGCCGCGGGCGGCGACGGGTCCGTGGCCGTCACCGTGAGTGGCGATCGCCCGGTCGCTCGCGAGCGCGACGTCGAGGACACGCGCCGGTAGCCGACCGGCGCGCAACGGCCTCAATCGTTCGCGGTCGCGGTGTACGCGTAACCAGCGCGCCGCCACGTCGCGGCGCCGACGATGGGCTCGTGGGTCCGCGCCAGTGCGGCTGACAAATTCCGCTCCGGCTACGTGCGGGTGCGGCGCGAGCCGGAGCGACGCGGCCCGGCGCCGGCTCGCGGATAGTCGCCCGTGCGCATTGCCGCCAGTGCATCGGCCAGGATGAGTTGGCCATCCGCCTCGGTCCGCCGCATCATCAGGAATTCGTACGGCGTGCGCGGACAGAACTTCGGCGCTAACGCGGTCGGGGCGGTGCCCCGCTCCAGCGCGGATGGCCCGCTGCAAACCCGGCATTGCCACTCGTTCGGCGGGTCGACGTCGGCGGCGAACGCTGCCGACGTCCGGTGATCCTCGGCGCACCAATAGTCGGAGACGCGACGTGCCGCGAGCGGACCGCCGCGATCCACCTGGGTGGTCGGGCTGACCAAGCGGGCGCCGCGGACGCCGGAGCGCCGCTTCATCCGATGCCCCGCCGGGCGAAGGCATACCCGTGTGCGCGCGCCGATGTCGCGCGCGCCGACGCCGAGCGGATCGGCCGCGACGCCGGCGCGGCCACGTCAGACCGGACGTACGTTGGTCGCCTGCGGACCCTTTTGGCCCTGCGTCACCTCGAACTCGACCCGTTGGTTGTCGCTGAGGCTGCGGTATCCCTCAGTGGCGATCGACGAGTGATGCACGAACACATCGGCGCCGCCGTCCTGCTCGATGAAGCCGAAGCCCTTTTCCGCGTTGAACCACTTGACCGTGCCTTGCGTCATGTCGCGAGCCCTCCGGAGATCCTGATCCGCACGTTGCGGACCTGTGTCACGCGGAGCGCGCCTACCGGCGACGGTCATCGCGGAAAGCAAAAGCGCCCGCTGTCGACATCCCGCGGGCGCTGGTAAACGTTCGAGAAATGCAAACTGCAACAACGATCAACGTAACACGCGGACGGCGGCGCGACCAGAGGCGTCGTGGCGGTTGACATCTGCGGCCCGCTCTCTAAAACTAGCTGTAGTTGGTTTTAGAGAGAGGGGACGACACATGATGCGACCGCCCGCCAATGCGCCTGACGTCACCGACGGCGCGCTGGCGTTGCTGCCCAACGCACCGTCCACCGCGGGCATCGACGTCGACGCCGCCGAACGGGCCGCCGCCGATTTGCTCCGCGCGCTCGGCATGGATCTCCGCGACCCGTCGCTCGCGGCCACCCCAGGACGCATCGCCCGCGCGTACACCGAACTACTGACGCCGCGCGAGTTCAACCTCACGACCTTCCCGAACGACGAGGGGTACGACGAGCTCGTGCTCGCCCGCGGGATCCCGTTCACCTCGATCTGCGAGCACCACCTGCTGCCGTTCACCGGCATCGCCGCGGTCGGCTACCTGCCGGACCACCGGATCATCGGGCTGAGCAAGCTCGCCCGGGTGGTCGAGTTGTTCGCCCGGCGCCCGCAGGTGCAGGAACGGATGACAAAGCAGATCGCCGGCTGGCTCGACAGCCACCTGCGCCCGCGTGGCGTCGGCGTGGTCCTGCACGCCGAACACAGCTGCATGACGATGCGCGGCGTTGAGGCCCGTGGCTCGACCACGGTCACCAGCACGCTGCTCGGGATCCTGCGTACGGATCCGAGAACCCGGGCGGAGTTCGTCGCGCTCACCCAGCACGGGCGGGCGAGCTAGCAGGATCGGCGAAACGCCGCCTGCTCCGACACCGTGCGCAAACAGCGGCGTTTTCGGCCCGGCAAGTCGGACGTTCGCGCACGGTGTTCTGATGCTCGCGCGTGATCATGGCGTTGTCGCCCACCTTTGGGCGACGGAACCTTTCGTCGAGCGTTTTAGCCGACCGCCCGCTCCAACTCGGCCTTGCTCATTTTCGACCGGCCCTCGATCCCCTTGCGCCGGGCCTCGTTGTAGAGCTGGGCCTTCGTCCGGCCGCCGGCGCCGCTGTGCGAGCGAAGCCCACCGCGCCGGCCGGACGAGATGTCCTGCACGGACGTCCGGCTGGCCTGCTTCGCCTCGCCGTGGCGGGCCCGTTCCTTATTGACCGTACGGACGGCGATCTCCTCGGCCTTCTTCTCACTCCGACCTCGATCGAGGAGGCCTTCCTTGATGTGTTCGTACTGCCGTTCGCGCTTATTCGACCACGCGGCCTGCGGCATGAGCCCTCCTCGACAGCGACGTCCTCTTCCCGGGGATCGCTACCCCCCGGGGTACCGCGGCAACGCGAGCGCAACATTTCGTCGCCGTTTGACCGGATTCTTTTGTTCACAAGCCATAACAAATCGTCTATCTTTCCGTTACGCCCAGTGACCGTCCTGAACACCGCGGTCGGAGGTGATCGTCGTGTCGCGTCCGGAGACTTCCGCGCGCGCCAACGCGCCACGAGCAGTGCTGCCGCAGCGCCAGCTACGCGCCGCGCTCAAGGCAGCCGAACTCGTGCTGCACTACCAGCCCGTCGTCAGCCCGCGCACCGGCCGGGTTCGCGGGGTCGAGGCGCTGCTGCGCTGGCAGCACCAGCCCGATCTCCTGCTGATGCCGGACGACTTCCTGCCGGCGGTGACGCACACACCGGTGATGCACGACCTCACCACCTGGGTCATCGGTGAAGCCTGCGCGCAGATCGCGCGGTGGGATCTCGGCACCATGTCGGTGAATGTCGCGGCCGGCGACATCGTCCGGCCGAGCCTCGTCACCGACATCGACGCGGCGCTGACCGCGCACGGTCTGGAACCGCAACGGTTGGTCGTCGAGTTGACCGAGCATGCCGCCGTACAGGGCATGAGTGCCGCGGCCAAGGTGCTGCACGACCTGCGCCAGCTCGGCGTCGGCGTCTCGCTGGACGACTTCGGCACCGGCTACTCATCACTGCTCTACCTGCGCGACCTGCCGGTCACCGAGGTCAAGATCGACCGGGTGTTCGTCAGCGGGGTCGACCAGCACGACGACGACGCGGCCATCGTGCACAGCGTGGTGCAACTCGCGCATTCGGTCGGCCTCAGCGTCGTCGCCGAGGGCGTGGAGCGTACGACGCAAGCGAGGTTTCTCGCCGATATCGGATGTGACTACGTGCAGGGTTTCCTGTACGCGCCGCCAACTCCCCCGACCGAAGTACCACGGCGGATCGACCAGGCGTTGCTCACCGACGCATCCGCCGCCGGGTCGCCGCGCCGGCGGCCGCGCAATCGCGGCAGCCGGCTTACGACGACGTCGCCGACGACGACAAACCGCATCCGCGAGATGGCGAGGGAAGGCGCGTCGTTGCACACGATCGCGGCCGCGCTGAACCACGACGGTCTGCTCACCGACGCAGGCACCAGATGGTCCGCGCCGACGGTCGCGCGGGTGCTGTCAACCGACTTGTAACGCGTGCGAGATACCGACCCCGCCCCGAGTGTCGGCACCGTAGGTCGCGATCTCGCGGTCGATGTCGAGCGGCCGGATCCGCGTGCGGCCGGCGCGTACCTCGTCAGTGATCCGATCGGCGGGGACCAGCCACGACACCTCGAACTCGATGCCGTCCGGGTCGACGGCGTACAGCGCCTTGGTCGTCGAGTGATCGGACGCACCGGCGAGTGCGCCGGCCTCAGAAAGCTTGGCCGCGATGCGCTGCAGATCGGCGAGCGTCTCGACCTCCCACGCCAGGTGGTAGAGCCCGACGGTCTGCCGGCCGGCCTGCGACGGGCCGGCGGCCGCACCGATCTCGAACAAGCCGAGGTCGTGGTCGTTGCTCGATCCTTCGGCTTGCAGGAACGCCGCGCCCTTGAGCTCGGCCATGTCCTCGAGCGGCCGGAAGCCAAGAACGTCTCGGTAGAACTCGACGCTACGGCGGACATCGCGCACGTAGAGCACTGCGTGGTTCAGGCGGTGTACGGCCATGACGGCCTCCTCATGCCGAGAGTGGAAGGGTATCGACGGCCGGCGCGAGCAGGATCTCGTCCAGCGGAAGTCTGGTCCGCGGCGCGGCCTCGCGCGCGGCGAACGGTTCGGGGAGTACGGCGTTCGGATCGCGCCGACCGACGGCGATGACGACGAGCGGTCGAACACCCTCCGGCAGTGCGAACGCGGCCCGGGCCCGGTCGGCATCGAAGCCACCCATCTGGTGGACGGCGAGACCGTCCGCCTCGGCCTGTACCGACAGGTGCGCAGCGGCTTGGCCCGCGTCGTAGTCGGCCCACGGCCGGACCGCACCGTCACCGCCGACGTACTCACCCGCGACGAGCACGAGTGCCGACGCGTGACCGGCCCAGATCGCATTGCCCGGCGCGAGAGCCGAGACCAGCGCGTCGAACTCGGCGCTGCCGCGGCGGGCAATACCGATGCGCCACGGCTGGCTGTTGCCGGCGCTGGGCGCCCAACGCACCGCTTCGACCAACCGGGTCAACTCGCCGTCGGCGA
>JAVEEG010000335.1 GCA_030840585.1 Frankiaceae bacterium
TCAGCCGGCAGTAGGAGGAGCGCTACGACCTCCTCCTCGAGCGCCCCCGCAGCACAGCGTCAATGGGCGCGCCGCCCTGGCTGCCGAGCCGGCGACTCGGGAATTCCGGCGGGCGCTTGGATGCGCGTGCGCGCGTCCTATAGAGAGAAAGAAGGGCGAGCCACCCAGACGGAAGGAAACGACATGGTGACCGGATCGCAGACAGAGCAGGGCGTCGTTCGCGTTCCGCTCGGCACCTGGAGCATCGATCCGACGCATTCGAGCGTCGGGTTCTCGATCAAGCACATGATGATTGCGACCGTCCGCGGGCGGTTCAGGGACTTCGAGGGAACGATCGAGGCTGCCGAGGACATCAACGACTCGAAAGTCGTGGGCGTCGTCAGGACGGCCAGCATCGACACGAACGAGCCGACCCGGGACGAGCATCTGCGCGGGCCCGACTTCTTCGACGCCGAGCGCTATCCGGAAGCACGGTTCGAATCGAGGCGAATCGTCCCGCTGGGCGGCCCGAACTTCCGGGTGATCGGCGATCTGACGCTCAAGAACGTCACACGCGAGATCGAGCTGGACGCAGCCATCGAGGGGTCCGAGCGCGACCCCTGGGGCAACGACCGCATCGGGGTGAGGGTGCGCGGGACGATCGATCGCACGGAGTTCGGGCTCACCTGGCAACGCGCGCTGGAATCCGGGGGCTTCCTGGTCGGACAGGACGTGAGGATCGCGATCGACATCTCGGCGGTGAAGGCCTCGTGAACGCGACCGACTACCGGCACCGGTACCCGGCGGAGATCCTCGGCCCTGGAGCGCGCGCCCCGTCCTTCGAGCTCCCCGTGACACCGGATCGGCAGTGGGAGCTGAGCGAGTTCCGGGGCCGCAACCTGGTGCTGGCGTTCTATCCGGCCGATTGGAGCCCCGTGTGCGGCGACCAGCTGGCCCTCTACAACGAGGCACTGCCCGAGCTCGAGCGCCTCGGTGCCGCGCTCGTCGGGATCTCCGTCGACGGTGCGTGGTGTCACGCGGCCTACGCGGCGTCCCGGAACCTCCACTTCCCCCTGCTCGCCGACTTCGAGCCGAAGGGTGAGGTGTCCAAGCGCTACGGGGCCTACGAGTATGGCCTCGGGATGTCCAAGCGAGCCCTCTTCGTCGTCGACGGCGAGGGCACGATCCGCTGGAGCTACCTCTCCCCGATCGAGGTGAATCCCGGAGTGGACGGGATCCTGACCGCCCTCGACTCGATGGCGGCGGGGGTGCCGGCGTGATCGGCGACCTGGACACTCCCCGACTCGTGCCGCCCCTGCACGAGGGTGACCACATACTCGGGCACGCGCCGGCTCCGGTGACCCTCGTCGAATACGGGGATTACGAGTGTCCGTTCTGCGCCGCGGCCCAGCCGAACGTGCGCGAAGTGCTGCGTTCCGGCGGGGACAGCATCTGCTTCGCGTTCCGGCACTTCCCGCTGAGCGAGGTCCATCCGCACGCCAGACTCGCCGCGGAAGCCGCAGAAGCGGCCGCGGCGCAGGGCCGGTTCTGGCAGATGCACGAGTTGCTGTTTGCGAATCAGCAGGCACTCATGCCGGCCGACCTGCTCTCCTACGCGGCTGCGATCGGGCTCGACACCGACCAGTTCGTTGCCGATCTGAAGGAGCACCGGTACGCCGCTGTGGTGCGCGAGCATTTCCTCAGCGGCCTCCGCAGCGGCGTCAACGGCACACCGACATTCTTCGTAAACGGCCTCCGCCACAACGGGGCCTACGACCTCGAGTCGCTGCTCAACGCGGTCGCGCTCGCAAGCGCGCCCGCCTGAGGGCTGCCAACGAGGTCAACGCCGAGCACCCGACACGTACGCGCGCGCGGGCGTGATCGTCTTCGACGCCGGACGACGGTGCATTGACGGCCGCTTCACCCGCCGCTGCGCTCCAGCAGCGTCGTGGGGGAGTTGCCTCTGCGTCGCGATGTCCTACTGCTTAAAACGGCCGTCCAGCGGCCGTCACTGCCGTGTCCCAGGAGGCCGAAATGGCAATCGACCCGCAAGCCGCACTCGCCGACGAGCCGCTTCGTCGCTACGACCGATTCGTCGCACTCGTGTCGGACCTGGCGTCGCTTTCCCTTCCGGAGGCCGAGCTGGCGGTGCGGGCCGTGGTCGAGACGATGGCCGAGCATCTGTCTGACGACCAGCGTCGCGAGTTGGCCGGTCGACTCCCCAAGACCGTGAGGCCCTGGCTCGACCAACCCGGCGTCGGCGAGCAACTTCGGCACGCAGCCTTCCTGCATCGCGTCGCGGAGCGGGAGGGAATCTCCCTCGCGCGGCACGACCGCGCCGGGCTCAAGGCCGCCGAGCGCCATGCCTCGGCCGTCTTCGAGGTAGTGCAGCTCGTGCTCGCGCCCGACGAGGTGGCCGCCCTCGCGGAGCGGCTCCCCGAGGAGGCGCGCAAGCTGCTGCGTCCGTCGCAGCGTCGTCCCCGCCCGGTCGTCGCTGCGGACGCGTTCGTCGAGCGTGTGGGGGAGGCGTGCCGCTTTGACCGCGAGCAGGCACTGCGCGCGACCGAGGCGGTGCTCGAGACACTGGCCGAGCGGCTCGCCGCGGGCGAGGTCGACGACCTCGAGGCCCTGCTCCCCGGCGAGTTTCACCCCGCGCTCGAGCTCGGCAAGTTGCACAGCGGCGGCAAGGCCAGCCGCTTCGATCTCGAAGAGTTCGTGGGCCGCGTCGCCGACCGGGTTGGCACGACGTCGCACTCCGACGCGCTCGACGCCACGCGCTGCGCATTCAGGGCTCTCCGTGAGACCCTGCCGCAAAAGGCGCTCGACGACATCCTCGCGGAGCTCCCGCGCGAGTACGACGGCGTCCTCGGTCGCTAAACGGTGCACGATCCGCTCGCGGCGGTTGGTCAGGCGTCGCAGCGCGCGCGTGCGGCTCGTCCGGCGTCCACACCTGATCGAGCAAACCTGAAGCCGGCAGCCGCGCCAGCGTGCGCGCGTCGAGCCGATCAGTCTTCGCCATATGGCCACCGTGATCGCTGGTAATCGCGGCGACGACCTCTATGCCGGAGGGGTGCTCGCCCTCCTCCTGATCAACCGAGCGTCCCCGGACGCCAAGACCGGCCTGACGAAGGGGCAGGTCTCAGCGGCGGAAGAGAAGGTTGAGCAGGATCGTCCCCACGATGCTGACGACGATCATGAGGCCGAACGGCGCGTAGACGGTCGTGTTTCCGCTCTTGGAGCGCCACCTGAAGGTGCCAGGCAGGTCGTGTACACCGA
>JAVEEG010000245.1 GCA_030840585.1 Frankiaceae bacterium
TCGGATGCCGGCAAGCACTGGCTGCGACAGCGTCCGGTGAAGTTCACCAACGGCAGCCGGGTGCCTACCGCGGCGTTCTTCCTGCACCACAACTTGCATGTTCTGTTCGCCGGTCAGATCGACTGCAAGGACGTGCCAACGCTCGCGCGGTACGCCGGTATCGGTTCGCGACCGGTCACGTCGTCGTATCCCTCCCGGTGGGGTTATTACGCCGGTTGGGGATCCGACGGCAGTTTCACCGTCGCGGGTCACGGGCTGGTCGCGAATGGGCTGGCGCACTTCTGCCCGCCTGGGCAAGGGCCCACAACGACGAAGCTGCTCAGCTTGCGGGTCCGGTGATGACGACGATGCGAGATCGAGTACGGGTCGGCCGGTCACCGCTCGCGCCGGTGCTCGTCGCCGCCTTGCTGGCGGGGCCGGGGATCGTTCCGGGCATCGGCCTGGCTGCGAGTGGTGGTCAGTGCGCCGGCGTGGAATCGCTGCCCGGCGGATGGACCGCTGGCCCGACGCCGGCGACCGCGACGCTTCCCGTGGGGGAACCGCCGACATCGCTGGTGGCAACCACGATCGTCGGCCAGGATCCGTTGGTTGCGCTCGCGACCGATGGGGTTTCGGTGTTCCGCACCACCGACCGCGGCTGCAACTGGCAGCCGGTCTTCACAGTGGGCGCGATCGACTACTACTCCGCGAATTCCCTCGCCACCGGTTACTCCGTGACGAACATCGCGACCGGCCACGACGTCCGGCCGGCGAACCAGCAGGACGTATACCTCGCGCTGTCGCCCAACCCGCTCAACGCGTTCAGCATGGTCACGTTGTTCGGCGCGGCGCCACCGGAGTTGCTGGCGGCGAGCCATGACGGCGGTCGCACCTTCAACGTCGTCGCCCCGCAACCGAGCGTCGCGAATCCCATCGTGCCCGAGTGCCTGTCCGCGCCAGCGCTGTTTGTCGTGCCGCCGACCGACGCGAAGAGGCTGTACCTGCAGTGCAACGGCGGCCTCGCCCAATCGGCCGCCGAACAAGAGGTGGCGGGTGGGGTGTCAGTTGCCTTCCGTTCGAGCGACGGCGGCGTCAGTTGGTCGGTGATCGGACTGCCGGCAGTTGTGCGCTACCCCACGGATCCGCACTGGATCGTGCCCGGCGTGCAGAAGGACGAACTCTGGCTCGGTGGCTACTGGTCGTCCACGACCGCGCCGGTGCACACCTACATCGCCATCTGGCACTCGCGGGACGGCGGCGACACCTGGACGAGGCTGCTGCCCGAGCCGACGCCGTTGCCGGATGCAGCGGGGCAGACCTCCGTCGGCGTGGCGGTCGACACCGCGCCGGGTCCGGGCATGGGCCGGGTGGTGGTCTACACCCACACCGGCACCTACGCGACGGCCGACCTCGGCAAGCACTGGCAGCGGCTGCGAGCGGTGAAGTTCCCGAACGGGGTACGAGTGCCGATAGCCGCGTTCTTCCTCCGGCATTCGCTGCACGAACTGTTCGGCGGGGTGATCACGTGCAAGGCCGACCCCGTGTTCGTGCGCTATCCGACCGTGGGCGCGCGACCGGTGACGCTCTCCTACCCGGCCAAGTGGGGAAAGTACGCAGGTTGGGCCGCGGACGAGAGCTTTGCGGTCGTGAGCAAGGGCGTCATCGGTAGCGGCCTCGCCACGTTCTGCGTGGGGAACTCGGAGACGCCGACCGTCACGAAACTGCTGAGCCTGCGGGTCGGTTGAGCCGGCGATGGGAGAACACGTGCGCGTGCTTCGACGTCGACTGGCAATGATGCTCGCCGCCGTACTCGCGATGGTTGGCGCTGGTGTGGCGCCCGTCCCCGTCGCCGCGGCGCAGTGCGGGTCGACGCAGATGGTCATGGGTCGCTGGTCCGCGGTCGACCTTCCGCCGGCACCTTCGGTGCCGGTCCTCGGTGCCTCGATCCTGTCGACGAGTGTCGTCGGTCAGGACCCGTCGGTGGTGCTCGCGACCGACGGCGTCGCGGTCTACCGCTCGACCGACGGCGGCTGCCGCTGGAACACGACCTATACGTTGGGTCCGGCCGACTATCCGACGGTCAGTGGCGTCGCGACCGCGTACAACATCACGAACATCGGGACCACGCACTCGGCGGTGCCGGCCGCCCGCCAGGACGTCTACCTCGCGCTGAGCCCCAACCCGCTCAACGCGTTCTCGATGGTGACGCTGTTCGGCGCCGCTCCGCCGGAGTTGGTGGCGGTGAGCCACGACGGCGGCCAGACGTTCGCGGTCGTACCGCCCGCGCCGAGTGCGGCCAATCCGATCGTGCCCGAGTGCCTGTCCCGGCCGACCGCGTTCATAGTGCCCCCGACCGACTCCCGCACCATCTACATGCAGTGCTCCGGTGGCCTCAGCCAGCAGGTTGCGGAGCAGGCGGTCGCCGGTGGCCCGTACGTCTACCGCAGCCTCGACGGCGGGCGGTCGTGGTCACTGATGGTGTTGCCGATGTACGGCCAGTACGACGCGCAGTGGTTCGTCCCAGGGCCGAAGCCGCGAGAACTGTGGGTCGCGGGTCAGGTGTCGGACGGCGTTGCCGGTTACTTGGCGGTGGCGCACACGACCGACGGTGGCGCGCACTGGACGATCTCGAAGCCCGCTGGCAAGCCCGGCGTCGGCATCGGACCGATCGGCGTGGCGGTCGACATGGCGTCCGCACCCGGCGCCGAACGGCTAGTGGCCTACGCACCGATCGGCGCCTTCGTCTCGTCCGACAGTGGCAAGCACTGGACGAAGCTGCGTGGACTGGACCCCACCCAGGGAGCGTCCAACGTGGCGTTGGCCTTCTTGCTCCGGCATTCGGTGTACGTCGTCGCGATGCCGGCCTCGTACTCGTGCAACAAACCGGGCGGCGTGCGGCTGCTCCGGTACTCGAACGGGCCGGGGCAGCCGGCCGACACCGCGTTCCCCGGCCGTTGGGGCGAATTCGCCGGATGGGGCGCGGGTGATTCGTTCGCCACCCTCAGCGGTGGCACGGTCGCGTTCGGGGTGATGTCGTTCTGCCAACCGGCCACCGGCACGCCGCCGCCGCCGAAGTTGCTGAGTTTCCGGCCGAGCTAAGAGGCGCGGCTCGGCGCCGATCGCCGCTGGCGAGCGGCTACTAAGGGTTTGCCCGCACCCGGTCCGTCCCGCGCGTCCGGGTACGGCTGCTCCTTGGTGGCCGCGCGGCCGCGGTGGTACGCCGCTTCGGCGTCGTTGCCGCGCTGGGCGAACCACTCGCCGGCCCGCTCGTGCAGCCGCCGGGCCTGCGCGGGATCGAGGTGCTGGTAGAAGAAGTCGCGGACGCTGGTGTGGAAGAACGCGACGTCGCCGCCGCGGCCACGGGTCGCGACGTGGTAGCGAACGAGGCGCCGGCTGGTGTCGCGCACCTCGCCCAGCGTGCGCTCCGCGACGTACGCCGCCGCGCCGTCGCTGAACTGGTCGCGGAAGATGCTGGCCGCTTCCAGCACGATCCGGTCGCGCTGGTCGAGCAGGTCGGTGACCGAGTCGATCAGGAAGCTCTGCACCTCGTCGAGCTGGGTGAACTCCTCGAGCCCGCGGCTCACCTCGTTGACCGTCACCGTCCGCATCCAGGACGCGGCCAGCCGGACGAGGTGCGTGACGCCCTGGGTCCAGTCGCGGATCAGCTCAGCCATCTCTGGCTTGGCCCGCAGCCCGAGGTGCGCGAGCAGCGCGTGGGTCTCGGCCGCCGACAGCGGCGGCACCTCGAAGTCGAGGTGCCCGGCCGCCTCGGGACGGCTCCGCCCGATGGTGATGACCGAGACCGACGGCACCCGCGCGGCGACCTCGTCGAGCAGTGCGGCGACCCGCTGGTCGTCCTGGACACAGTCGAAGTCGTCGTAGACGAACAGCGCTTCTTCGTTGCGCAGGTCGCGAAGGAGCAGCCGGCTGACGATCGAGGGATCCGCGCCGGAGAGAGTGGAGTTGAGGTAGTCCGCGAGTTCCGGATGGCCGACGGCCTTGAGGTACTCGGCGAGTTCGAACGACAGCGACAGCCAGGTGTTGTTCGTGCCGGCGCGGAACCGCTGCCAGAACACCGGCCGGCGGCGGGCCGCTGCAGCGGCGAACTCCGCCACCAGCGACGTCTTGCCGACGCCCTTGGGTCCGTGCACGTTGACCAGCCGGTCCTGGCCGACGGTCTCGGCGAGCTGGGCCAGCACCGCCGGCCGGGGCATGAAGTCCGCGATCGTCGGGACCGCTTCGGCGTGGTACGCCGCCGCCGTACCGCTCGCGGCCGGGCCCGGTGCGACCAGCTCGCGGTGCAAGATGTCGAGCGCGCGGGCGCATTCGCGGGTGAGCTGTCGGCGGGACAGCAGCAGCCGCTCGGTCGCGTGCACCATCTTTACGCCGTCGACGAACACGGTCTTGAGCACGAGATAGGGCAGTTGCTCGTAGCGCCCAGTCGGCGCTTGCGGCCGGAGCCGGTCGATCGCCTCGGTCAGCCGGCGGGCCACCGCCTCACCTGCGACCGAGGGCGGTGCGGTGGCGTGTTCGGGGCACAACAAAGCGGCGGCCGGATCGGTGGCCAACAAATGCGGGGATCGCAAATGTTCGAGCAGGCGGCGAACATCGTCGCGGCCGAACTCGGGCACGCTCTCCGTCACGCCACCCCCCAGCGCTGGGTCTTAGCCAGGTGGACCGAACTTCGACATCAAGTGCCGCGTTCCTACCTCTAAGGGGACAAGGAAATGCCCGCTGCGTAACGGCGCCGCGAGCTCAACCTGAGGGTGGGTGGCGGCCGACGAAGCCGAGGAAGCGGTCTACCGCGGGCGCGTCCTCCGGCACCGGCACGATCTCGCCGAATCCCTTGCCCGGGCCGCGGAACTCCGGTTGCAGTGTCTGCTGGACCCGGCCGAGCGCGTCCTGCGCCTCCTCGTCGGAGTACGGCACCGGCAGCCCGGCGCCACTGGCGAGGTCGCAGCCGTGCGCGAGGTACTCGGTCGCGGTCAACGTGACCAGCATGGAGCCTGGGATCTCGCGGCCCGGTCCGAGCGACACCGTCCGGTCGACGCCGTGCTGCTCCCAGCCCGCGACGAGCCGTTCGGTCGCGCTACGGAACCGCGACGACGTATCCGGCCCGGCAACGGCCGCATCCGGGTCCTGGTCCGGCACCGCGCCCTCGGCCGCGGTCGCGAACAGCTCGCACCAGCCGACCATGTGGCCGAGCAGGGTGCGGACGTCGTAGTCGGGGCACGGCGTGCCGCGATCCCATGCCGACTCGGGCGCTGCGTCGATGAGGTCCGCGGTCTTCGTCAGTACGCTGCGAAGCAAGGTGATGTCGTCCACGGCCGCGACCCTAACGGCCTCCCTCGCCCTCGTCGCGACGGTCGCCGGCTGCTCCGGCGGCTCGTCCGCGCACCGGCCGGCGCAGGTCCTGATCCGCGAAACCCTCGGCCCCGGTGAGGTCGCCCTACCCGCCGTCGAGCACGTGTCCGGTCATTTCAGCGTCCGCCTGCTGGCCGGCCGCTGCGGCATCACGTTCCTCACCGGCACGCACGCCGAGTTCGAGCCGAAGAACCCGCTCTGCCGCCTCCACGAGCGGATCGAGTCGCGGGACGCGTCGTACCACAGCTTCCGCACGTCCCGGCAGCGGTTGGTGCTGCGCGACGGGACGGCGGTCGCGCCGAGCATCGACGCGATGCAGATCAAGCGGCAGCCCGACGCCGTCACCGTGGGCGGCCGGGACGTCGTCGAGCTGGACGTCTACTTCGAGCCGCCGCCCGGCACCGTCCCGGCAGCGCTGCGCTTCTACGGCGACACCGACACCGGCAAGTCGGTCGCGCCGCCCGGCCCGCCCTCGGTAGATCTGCCGCTGACCGGTCTCGCTTCGGGCAAGTAGGACCACCCGAACGGCGCTCAATTGCGCGTTCGCGGTTGCCGACGACCTAAGGAGCAATTGGGACAAATACGCCTACGTCCCGATTGGTAGTACCTTAGTTACTCTTGGTAGTAATTTCCGAAAGGCACACCGATGAACAAGACCGTACGACGCGCCACCCTCATCCTCGCCCTGACCCCGGTGCTGTCGTTGCCGGCCACGGCGGCGTTCGCCGGGGTGACCGGACCGACCGTGCCGACCCCGGTGGGCCCGAAGACCCCGACCTCCACGACCACGACGTTCACCCCCGCGCCCGGCGCGACCGCCTCGGCGAGCTCGCTGCAGATCAACGGGATCATCACCGTCGGCGGGACCAACACCAGCGCGGACGGCGACGGCGGCAGCGCCAGCGCCGACTCGCTCGACGTGCTCGGCCAGCGGGTCGTCGGTGGCAGCACGACCGACCCGTCGAAGCCGGCGAAGGGCGCGCTCGTCGCGACCCCGGCGAACCCCGTCGGCGACCTCGAGATCGCGCCCTACTCCGCCACCGTCACCCACGCCGGCGACGGCTCGTCGGCCGACGCCGACGCGGCGCTCGCGCACGCCGGTCTCGCCGGCCTGCTGCAGGTATGGGTGCTGCACTCGCACTCGCACTCCGACTACACCCCGGACAAGTCCTCGGGCACCGCGAGCAGCGACGGCGCCGAGGTCCAGGGCCCGAACGGCATCGACATCAAGGTGCTGCACGCCGAGGCGAGCAGCGGCCACACCGGCAAGTCCGACCTGCTCGTCGTGAACGGCACCGAGATCGGCTCCAGCGACCAGGCCAACGGCGCCTGCAAGCTCAACCTCGACCCGGTCGTCAACCTGCTCTGCCTCGTCGCCAGCGGCGGCACCGGCAGCAACGGCGTGACGACCTCGGGCGCCGACGTCGTGACCGCCACCGGCGTGATTCCGGGCACGACGGTCGTGGGCGCTGGCAGCTCCGCGGGCAGCGCGACCCAGACCACCAAGGTCGTGCACGTGCACAAGATGCCGCCGCCGAAGCACCGGCCGGCCACGCACCACGCGCCGCTGCCGCACACCGGTCCGGGCCTCTCGCTGCCGCACACCGGCCGCGAGCTCGCGCTCATGGCGGCGTACGGCGCGGCGCTGATCGCGCTCGGTGCCGGCGTGTTCTCGGCCGGCCGCCGCCGCCGGGTGCAGCAGTTCGCCTGACCCAGCGGGTACGGCGAGAACCGCGCCGTGCCACATTCACTGGCATGCAACAGCTCACCGGGTTGGACGCGGCGTTCCTCGCGATGGAAACGCGGACGACGTACGGGCACATCGGCAGCGTCATCGTGCTCGATGCGCCCAACGCCGCGACCCGGCTCACGCTCGATCGGCTGATCGAGCACACCGAGTCGCGGCTGCACCTGTTGCCGCCGTACCGGCGCCGGTTGTTGCGGGTGCCGCTCGACCTCGACCAGCCGTACTGGATCGATGACGAGGCCTTCGACATCGAGTTCCACGTGCGTGAGCTGGCGCTGCCGAAGCCGGGCAACGACGCGCAGCTTGCTGACCAGGTCGCCCGGCTGCACGCGCGGCCGCTCGACCGCAGCCGGCCGCTGTGGGAGACCTATCTGATCCACGGCCTGTCCGGCGGCCGGCAGGCGGTTTACACGAAGATCCACCACGCCGCGATCGACGGTGTCTCCGGCAACGAGATCCTGACCGCGCTGCTCGACCTGTCTCCGGACGGCCGCGACGCCGGCGACCCGGGCGAGTGGAACCCGGGGCACCGGCCGACCAAGGCCGAGCTGCTGGCCCGCAGTGCTGTTTCGCTGTCGGCGCAACCGCTGCGCGCGGTCCGGTTCGCCGGTGCGTTGGTGAAGTCGCTGCCGACGCTGGCGACCGCGCCGGGCCGGCCACGGGTCCCGGTGATCGACCGGTTCGTGCTCGACCAGGTCGCGCCGCGCGAGGGCAACGAAGTGTTGCAGCGCACCAGCTTGCGGGCGCCGAAGACGCCGTTCAACCGGCCGATCACGCCGCACCGTCGTTGGGGTTTCGCATCGGTGTCGCTGGACGACGTGCGGACGGTGCGCAAGGCGTTCCCGGGCATGACCGTCAACGACGTCGCGATGGCGATGTGCGCCGGTGCGCTACGCCGCTATCTCGCCGACCACGACGCGTTGCCGGACGAGCCGCTGGTGTCCGCCGTACCGGTGTCGGTGCGCAGCGAGGAAGAGAGTGCGGCCCTCGGCAACCGGGTGTCGATGATGTTCGCGCCGCTGCCGACCACCGAGCCGGATCCGGTGCAGCGGCTGTTCGCGACGCACGAGTCGATGCGGGGAGCGAAGGAACAGCACCAGGCACTGCCGGCCGATCTGCTCTCCGACGTCACGCAGTTCGCGATGCCTGCGGTCGCCGCCCGGGCCGCGCAGCTCGCCGCGCGGTTGCGGATCGTCGAGCGGGTCAACCCGTTCAATCTGATCATCAGCAACGTTCCCGGCCCGAACGTGAAGCTCTACCTCGCCGGCACCCCGTTGCTCGCGACCTATCCGGTCTCGGCGATCACCGACGGGCAGGGGCTCAACATCACCTTGCTCGGCTACCTCGGCCAGTTGCACTTCGGCCTGCTGGCCTGTCGCGAGCTCGTGCCGGACGTCGACGTGCTGGTCGACTACCTGGTCGACGAACTCGACACGCTGGTGACGCTGTCGAGCGAATCCAGCCAGTCGAGCACGAGTTCGGCGGTCCAGTCGGGCGCCTCGAGCTGAGGCACGTGGCCGATCCCGCGGGCGATCTCGAACCGCCAGCGGGGGTTGGCCTCGGCGACGGCTTGCGCCACCCGTAGCGAGACCAGCCGATCCGCGTCACCGTGGATCAGCAGCACCGGAGCGGCCACCCGCGCCATCGTCGCCCGGAACCGTCGCGACCGCGCGAGCATCCGGACCAGCGACCGCGCCGCGTCGAGGAAGTCGCCCGGCCCGGCCGGCTGGCCGTACTTCTCTTCGGTCAGCGCGATGCCGAGCGCGAGCACCTCGGGCGGGATCCGGCTCGGGTCGACACAGCACAGCGCGAGGGTTTCCCGGACCTGCTGTTCCGGGGTACGGCGGCGCCGGCGGCGGTTGAGTGCGGCCTCGCCGAGGCCGGGCAGCGACATCATCGCGAACGTCGCCGCCACCCGCGGGTCGATCGGCGCCAGCGCCGGGCGCGGCAGTGCCGGGTCGACGAGGACCAGCCCGCGGACGAGGTCCGGTGACGCGGCCGCCTCGAGCAGCGAGATCGCGCCGCCCATCGAGTTGCCCATCAGCACGACCGGCTCGCCGACGACCTCGCGCAGGAACCGGTCGAGCAGCCGCCGGTTCGCGCCGACGGTGGTGCGGCGGCCGGCGGCGGCGGTGCGGCCGTGGCCGGCGAGGTCGATCGCCAGCAGCCGGCAGCGCTCGGTGAGCAGCGGCGCGACCGCGGCCCAGTTCCACGCGGCACCGCCGAGGCCGTGTACGGCGACGATCGGCGGGCCATCGGCGGGGCCGCCGAAGTCGAAGTAATGGGTCGGGCCGTCGAGGTCGGCGGTCGCCGACCGGACCGCCTCGGGAAGGGTCACTGTCATCACCGGCGACATTACCCCCGCTTCCTGCACGCCCACTGCAACGATCCCCAGCGTCGACTGCGACGTTCGAGGCGTAATCCGCGGCTCATAACGCTCTTTTCGTCACAGTCGACGGAGAGTGGGTGGCAGCGGGCGGAGGCAACGGCTATGTCTCCCCCGTACCGGTAGGGCCCGAATAGTCCGATCGGGCCGTTCTGCCCGCAGAAGCTGTCAAATCGGACGCGACGGTCCTACGGTGAGCGAGCCGTGCAGTGCGCCGGCCGCCGAATCATCTGGAGTCTGTCCTTTGCTGACCTTCCGTGTCGCCCTCAGCACAGTTGTGCTCACGGCCGTCGCCGTACCGCTCACGGTCGCTGCACCGTTCACGACCGGCGTGGCCGGCGCGACCATCGTGGCGAGCCCGACCGTCGTCTACGTCGATGACACCGACAACGACGGCCTCGCCGGCCTCGCCCGGGCCACCGTCACCAATCCCACCCCGCCGGCCGGCATGGTGATCGCCGACGACGACAAGACCGACGTCGTCGAGGCGAAGCTGTCGCCGGACGGCAGCCGGGTCGCCGTCATCGCCGACTTCAACGCGGCGTCCGCCTCGGACACCGGCAACCTCACGCTCATGACGATGAACCTCGACGGCTCCAACCGGCACACCCTCGCCAACGAGGGCGACACCGCCTCGACCATCGCGGAGTTCGGCGGCATCACCTGGGTCGGCAACTCGACGATCGCCTACGCCTGGGTGCACGGCACGTTCGCGTCAAACAGCGTCGACCTGCGTACGGTCCCGGCGAACGGCGGCCCGATCACCGCGCTGGCCGGCACCACCGGCATGGGCGACCCGGCCGGCTCGCCGGACGGCACCCAGCTCGCGGTCGAGACCTTCGACGGCGTCAACGGCCGGATCAAGCTGCTCAACCTCTCCACCCTGGCCTCGACCACGATCGTCACCGTCGCCGCCTTCCTCGGCGAGCCGGCGTGGTCGCCCGACGGCACGGCGATCGCGTACCTCAAGGACGACAGCGACGACCCGGCGGCGGCGAACCCGCAGACCGCGACCGAACTCGACGTGATCCGCAACACCGGCAGCTGGAGTGCTCCGGTGACCGCGGTGCCGGCGGTCAAGAACAACACGACCGGCTCGTGGATCGACGAACTGCCGCACTGGGCCGACAACGCCACGCTCTACTTCGACCGGTTCGACATCTCCAGCTCGGTCGCCAACACCGCCAGCGAGGACCTGTGGTCGACGGCGTTCGACGGCGGCACGAGCACGTGGGGTACGGCCACCGACCTGACCAACACGACCGGCAGCTCGGAGTGGAACGTCACCGTCTCGCCGGCCGACTTGACCGCGCCGTCCAACGTCACCGTGCTGCCGGCCATCCTCGGCGGCACCACGATCACCGTCCGCTGGTCCTCGCCGGACGCGGACTTCTCCCACGTCATCCTCAAGCGCACCGACCAGACGGCCGGCACGCCGCAGGCCACGATCGGCAACGCCTTCGGCAGCAGCTACGCCGACAAGAACCTCGTGGTCGGCCACACCTACGTCTACAACTTCCAGACCGTGGATGGCGCCGGTAACACCACGACCGACGACGTCGACCACCTGGTGACCGCGACCAAGACGCCGGTGATCGTGTCGCCGAGCCCGACCTCGACCGTCCAGCGCGGCCTGCCGTTCCGGGTCACGTGGGGCGTCGCCGGCCAGGCGCCGGGTGCGACGTACGACGTCGACTACGCGGTCAAGGGCGGCATCAAGTGGACGCTTGGCTCGACGTTCCACCTGCTCACCGGGACCACCGCGACCAGCGCGGCGTTCACCAAGGGCACCCCGGGCCAGACGTACTACTTCCGCGCCACGGTGCACGACACCCACGGCAACGCCTCGTCGACGACGTGGAAGGGCGTCAACGTCCCGCTCGACCAGAAGTCCGGCGCCTTCAGCACCGGCTGGACAACGATCAGCAACACGAAGGTCTACTGGCTCGGCTCGGTCGCCTCGACCTCGAAGAACGGCGCGACGTTCACGATCGCGCCGACCTCCAAGAGCGTGTCGATCATCGGCACCAAGTGCGCCGCCTGCGGCAAGTTCGCGGTGTACGTCGACGGCCACTACCGGGGCACGGTGTCCAGCGCCGCGAAGTCGACATCGTTCCGCCAGATCCTCTGGACCGGGGTCAACGTCGCGATCGGCAAGCACACGATCAAGGTGGTCGCCGTACTCGCCGCCCACCAGGTGCTGCAGATCGACGGCGTCGCCGACCCCCGCTAGATCGCGCAGCCGCGACGAAACTGTCGCTGTGAATCCGGCCGGGTGGCTTGCTGCCCGGCCGGATTCGCCGATACCTTGCTCGAGACCTGTTCGTGACCTGCGAGCCGCCGGTGGCTTTGCGACGAACGATCCCGCCTAATCCAGACGGAACCGGGGACCCACGTTTTTCGGGGTGAATCAGCGCTGACCGCAAGGTCGGCGCCGTAGGGCGAAGCAAGTCTTCCGCGCCCGAACCCGACAGCTAACCCGGTCGGCGGCTTGACGGAAGAGGAGCCAGCTCGCCCGTGGCGCGCCCCGGCCAAACCACTCGTACCCCTGTTTCCCGTCTCGTCGCGACCCTCGCGGTCGCTGCGTCTTTGTTCACCGCCGGCACGGTGGCCCTCACCGGCTCGGCCTCGGCTGACTCGCTCACCCAGCAGATCGCCGACGCGCAAAAGCAACTCGACGCCCTCGACGCGCAGGCCGAGGCGGCCAGCGAGCGCTACAACGCCGCGCGCATCGCCCTGGTCGCGGCCCAGCGCAACGTCGCGAGCGCCGACCAGCGGCTGGCCCAGTCGCAAGCCCGGCTCGCCACCCTTCGCAAGGCGGTCGGCGCGTTCGTGCTGGCGGCGTACACCGGCTCGACGATCGACGACAGCCTCGGCATGTCGGCGAACGACCCGGTGGAGTACCTCGACAAGCTCTCGATGCTGCAGGCGGTCTCGTCGCGGCAGGCGGAGGTCCTGGCCTCGGTCGCCTCGGCGCAGCGCGACACCGCCGCCGCGCAGGCGGCCGCAGACGCCGCGCTGGCCGCGCAGAAGACGTCGACCCAGCAGATGCAGCGCGAACGCGACCTGGTGCTGGCCGCGGCCGGCAAGGAGCGGAGCATCCTGGCGACGCTGCAGGTCCGTGAGGCTGCCGCGATCCGGGCCGCCAAGGCTGCCGCCGCCCGCGCCGCGGCCGAGCGCGCCGCCGCGCTGTTGCGGGCCCGCGCCGAAGCCGCTGCTGCCGCCGCCCGTGCGCTCTCCAGCCAGAGCGTCTCCAGCTCGCCGGTCGTCTCCGGCTCCGGCGGCGCCCGGGTCGCCGTGCAGTGGGCGTACAAGGAGCTCGGCAAGCCCTACGTCTGGGGTGCGGCCGGGCCGAACTCGTTCGACTGCAGCGGCCTGACGCAGTACGTCTGGGCGAAGGCTGGCGTCTACCTCGACCACTACACCGGCTCGCAGTGGAACGAGGGCCGGCACGTCTCGCGGGACCAGCTGCAGCCAGGCGACCTGGTGTTCTTCGGCAGCGACCTGCACCACGTGGGCATCTACATCGGCAACGGCAACATGATCGAGGCGCCGCACACCGGCGCGAACGTCCGGATCTCCGGCGCGTTCCGGTCGGACTACGCCGGCGCGATCCGCCCCGGCACCTGAGCCCACCACCCCGTCCCCGTTGAGTGAGACGTTGTTGGGCATTCAGCGGCCGAATTTGCCCAACTTCGTCTCACTCAACGGGGTTCGGGTGAGGGCGGCGTCGTAGCGGGCGAGCACCAGTTCGGCTAGTGCCGGGTGGGCGCCGAGCGGCGCGCTGACGATCGCCGCGCCGCTGGCCACCGCGGCGTCGTGGAAGACCCCTGGCGCGAGCAGGTAC
>JAVEEG010000252.1 GCA_030840585.1 Frankiaceae bacterium
TCGCCGACGCAGCAGTCCACGTGACGGTGGCCTGCGTGTCGCCGCGGGTCGCGGACACTGCGGTCGGCGCAACCGGCACGCCGGCCGGGACGATCGCGGCCGACGGCGACGAGTACGCGCCGGTGCCCACGCCGTTGATCGCGGTGACCTCGAACAGGTACGACGTGCCGTTGGTGAGACCGGTCACCGCCGCCGGGCTGGCGGCGAACGCAACGCCCGCCGAGGTCCAGGAGGTCCCGCCGTTCGTCGAGTAGCGCACGTCGTAGCTAGTGATCGGTGAGCCGCCGTTCGACGGTGCCTGCCACGTGACGGTCGCGGACTGGTCGTGCGCGACCGCACTGATGCCGGAAGGCGCGCCCGGAACTGCCGCCGGGGTGACCGCTGCCGACGGGTCGCTCCAGGCGCTGCTGCCGACGCCGTTGATCGCATCGACCCGGAACAGGTACGCGGTGCCATTGGTCAGGCCGGTGACGATCGCGGTGGTGGCGGTACTCGCCTGGGCGGACGCGAGCGGCGACGACCATGTCGTGCCATTGTCGCCGGACCACTCGACGTCGTAGCCGGTGATCGCGACGCCGCCGTCGGACGACGGCCCGGTCCAGATCAAGGAGACCTGGCCGTCGGCCGGCGAACCGGTGACGGAGGTCGGAACGCCGGGCACGGTCGCGGGGACAACCGCGTTCGACGCGGCGGAGAACGCGCCCTGGCCGACCAGGTTGCGGGCCGCGACATCGAAGACGTACGACGTCCCGTTGCTCAGTCCGCTAACCGTGACCGGGCTGGAACCGTAACCGGTGCCGGCTGACGTCCACGTCGTGCCGCTGTCGGTCGAGTAACGCACTTCGTAGGCGGTGATAAGAGCGCCGTTCGCGGACGGCGCGGTCCACGACACCATCACCGACGCATTGCCGCGCGTGGCCGTCGCCGACATCGGTGCGTCCGGAACGGCGGCCGGCGTCACGCCGTTCGACGCCGCCGAGAAGTTGCTCGGGCCGTTCGCGTTGATCGCCGCGATCCGGAACTTGTACGTGGTGCCGTTGGTGAGGCCGGTGACCGTCGTGGAAGTCGCCGGGCTTGTCGTCGCGGCCGACAGCGGCGACGACCACGTCGTGCCGTTGTCACTGGTCCACTCGACGTCGTAACCGGTGATGGCCGACCCGCCGTTGCCGCCCGACGACCACGTCAATGAGACCTGGCTGTTGCCGCGGGTGAGGCTGACGAACGCGGGCACGGCCGGCGTAGTCGACGGTGTAACCGCGGCCGACGCGGCCGAGTACGCGCCGGTGCCGCTCGCGTCGATCGCGGCGACGTCGAAGATGTACGACGTTCCGTTCGTAAGTCCGGTGACGACCGCCGGGCTGCCGGCGTACGGCGCGCCCGCGGAGATCCACGTGCTGCCGCCGTTGCTGGAGTAGCGGACGTCGTATCCGGTGATGGTCGTGCCGTTCGGAGCCGGCGCGGTCCACGTGACGGTGGCCTGCATGTCGCCGGCCGTGGCCGACACCGCGGACGGCGCACCAGCCACGCCGGCCGGCACGACGGCGGCCGACGGTGCGGAGTAGCTGCTGGCGCCGATGCCGTTGATCGCGGCGACGTCGAAGACGTACGACGTGCCGTTGGTCAGGCCGGTCACGACCGCCGGGCTGCCGCCGTACGCGACACCGGCGGACGTCCACGACGAACCGCCGTTCGTCGAGTAGCGGACGTCGTAGCTCGTGATCGCGGAGCCGCCGTTGAACGCCGACTGCCACGTCACCGTGGCCTGGCCGTCGCCCGCGGACGCGCTGGCCGACGTCGGTGCGGAGGGCGAGGTCGCCGGGGTGATCGGCGCAGAACTGGCCGAGAACGCACCGCCGCCGACCGGGTTCATCGCGCCGACGCGGAAGCGGTAAGCGGTGCCGTTGGTGAGGCCGGTGATCGTTGCGGTGGTTGCGGTGCTCGTCGTCGCCGACGACAACTGCGGCGACCAGGTCGCTCCACTGTCGCTCGACCACTCGACGCTGTAACCCGTTACCGCGGCGCCGCCGTCGGACGACGGTGCGGTCCACAACAACGACACCTGGCCGTTGCCCGCGGATCCCGTGACGGCGGTCGGCGCGCCCGGCAGGGTGGCCGGGGTGACCGCGCTCGACGACGTCGAGAACGCGCCCTGACCGACCGCGTTGCGCGCGGCGACGTCGAAGACGTAGGCAGTGCCGTTCGTCAGTCCAGTGACCGTGACGGGGCTACCCGAGAACGCGGTGCCGGCCGAGACCCACGACGTGCCGTTGTTGGCGGAGTAGCGCACCTCGTAGGTCGTGATCGCGCTGCCGTTGTTGGCCGGCGCGGTCCATGACACGGATGCCGAGCTGTCGCCGCGGGTGGCCGTGACCGATGTCGGCGCAGCGGGTACGGCGGCCGGCGTGACCGCCGACGACGGCGCAGCGAAACTGCCGGCGCCGTTGACGTTGACGGCCGCGATCCGGAAGACGTACGCGACGCCGTTGGTCAGGCCGGTAACGGTCGCCGACGTCGCCGCACTCGTCGTCGCGGACGAGAGCGGCGCCGACCATGTGCTGCCGCTGTCGCTCGACCACTCGAGGTTGTAGCCGGTGATCGCCGAGCCGCCGGTCGACGGCGCAGCCCACGTCACCGCCACCTGAGTGTCGCCGCGGGTCAGGGTGCCGAAGACCGGCGCTCCTGGAATCGTCGACGGCGTGACCGCCGACGTCGGTGCGGAGTACGCGCCGGTGCCGACGCCGTTCACCGCCGCGACCTCGAAGATGTACGGCGTCCCGTTTGTCAGGCTGGTCACCGTCGCCGGGCTTGCGGTGTAGCTGCCGCCGGTCCAGTGCGCGCCGCTGTCGGTGGAGAAGCGGACGACGTAACCGGTGATCGCGGATCCGTTCGCGGACGCCGCGGTCCACCTCACCGTCGCCTGGGTGTTGCCGGCGCTCGCGGAGACACCGGTCGGCGTCATCGGAAGCCCGGCCGGAACAACGGCCGACGATGGCGCGGAGTAGCTGCTCGTCCCGATCGCGTTGATCGCCGCGACCTCGAACAGGTACGGCGCGCCGTTGAACAGGCCGGTCACGACTGCGGGGCTGCCGGTGTACGCGACGCCGGCCGAGTCCCACGAATTGCCGCCGTCTACGGAGTAGCGGACGTCGTAGCTGGTGATGGCGGAGCCGCCGTTGCTCGATGGCACGGTGAAGGTCACGGTCGCCTGGTGGTCTCCTGCGGTCGCGCTCACGCCGGTCGGTGCCGATGGCGCGCCGGCCGGGGTCACCGCAGCGGAGCTGGCGGAGAAGGAGCCGGTGCCGACGCCGTTGGTCGCTGCGACGCGGAAGACGTAGCTCGTGCCGTTGGTCAGGCCGGTGATCAGCGCGGCCGCATTTGCGCTCGACTGCGCAGAAGCGAGCGGGCTCGACCAGGTCGTGCCGTTGTCGCTCGACCACTCGACGGTGTATCCGGTGACCGCGGCGCCACCATTGTTTGACGGCGCGGTCCATGTCACCGACACCTGGCCGTCACCGGCCGCGCCCGACACCTGGGTCGGCGCGCCGGGCAGGGTAGCCGGGGTGACCGCGTTCGACGCGGCCGAGTAAGTGCCGGCGCCGATCGAATTGATCGCGGCAACGTCGAACACGTACGACGTGCCGTTGGTGAGGCCGGTGATGTTGACCGGGCTGCCCGTCGTCGTGCCAAGCGTCGTCCAGTTCGCGCCGCTGTCCGTCGACTTGCGCACGACGTACGACGTGATCGCGGAACCGCCGTTGTCACTCGGGGCGGTCCACGACAAGATCACTGCCTGAGTGGCGCCGCGGGTCGCCGACACGTTGGTCGGCGCGGCCGGGGTGCCGATCGGCGTGAAGGTTCCCGCGGTTGCCGCCGGCGTACCGGTGCCGACCGTGTTGATCGCGGCGACGCGGAAGTAATAGGCCTGGCCGTTCGTCAGTGACGACACGACCGCGGACGTCGCCGTGCTGGTGAGCGCGGACGCGACCGGCGCCGACCACGTCGTGCCGTTGGTCGACGACTCGACGTCGTAGCCGGTGATCGCATCGCCGTTGTTCGACGGCGCGGCCCACGTGACGGTGACCTGACCGTTGCCCGACGTCCCGCCGACGTTGGTGGGTGCGGCGGGGGATCCGGCCGGTGTGATCGCACTCGACTGCGTCGAGAACGCGCCGGTGCCGATGGAGTTGATCGCGGCGACGTGGAAGACGTACGCGGTGCCGTTGGTCAGCCCGGTCACCATCGCGGATGCCGTCGTCGACGTGAGCGCGGACGAGAGCGGCGACGACCACGTCGTACCGCTGTCGCTCGACCACTCCAGCCGGTAGCCGGTGATCGCGCCGCCACCGGTGTTGCTCGGTGCGGTCCACGTAACGGTGGCTTGGGTGTTGCCACGGGTCGCCTGCACGCCGGTCGGCGCGGCCGGGGTCTGGGCTGGCGTCACGGCGGCGGAGGCCTGTGACGCGCTGCCTTCGCCGACGGTGTTGATCGCGGCGACGCGGAAGACGTACGACGTAGCGCTGTTGAGTCCGGTGAACGTCGCTTGGGTCGCGGTGCTCGTCAGCGCCGAAGTCGGCCCCGCCGACCAGGTCGTCCCGTTGTCGGACGACGACTGCACGTCGTAGCCGGTGATCGCCGCGCCGTTGTTGGACGGCGCGGTCCACGACACGGTCGCGCCGCCGTTGTTCGGCGAGGCGGTCGGCGCGGCCGGTGTACCCGGCTTGCCGGCCGGCACGACGGCACTGCTGACCGTGCTCGCGGCGCTGGTCCCGTAGGCGTTGGTGGCCTTAGCGGTGAACGTGTATGAAGTGCCGTTTGTCAGGCCGGTGATCGTGCAGCTCAACCCACCCGTCGTACTGCAGGTCGCGCCGCCGGGCGACGCGGTCGCGACGTACTGCGTCACCGCGCTGCCGTAGTCGGTGCTCGCGGTCCAGGAGACGCTCGCGCTGGTGTCACCGCGCGTCGCCGTCACGCCGGTCGGTGCGGCCGGCACACCCGTCGGCAGTGACGCCGTCCAGCCGATGTCTTTGAACATCGCAACAGCGACGGCGCCGGGGGAGTGCACGGCTTCTTGTGCACTGATCGACGGTGTCATCAGCGAGAACGCGTTGCCGATCGGGTACGTCGACTCGTCGAGGTGCGCGCCGCCGCTGCTGCCCTGCTGCCAGGTGGCTGGCGCGTACATCGCGGGGTTGGTGCTGCCATTCGCCGCGACGCCGTTCGAGCCGCTCCAGTAGAGCGGGCTCTCCATCGCGGTGGTCAGCTCCGACGAACCGCTGGCGTAGCTCAGCATCGACGTGCCGGTGCCGCTCTGCAGGAACGTGTCCCACTTCATCGGCGGGTAGGTGGTGGGGTAGGTCACGGTGGTCGCGGGGCTCACCATGCTCATATCGCCGGCGAAGCCGAGGCCGTGGCCGAGCTCGTGCAGCACGACGCTCTCGAAGTCGACGGTGCCGGACGTCGGCGCGCCGTCAGTGCCGTAGTAGAACGGCGCGACCGGCGCGCTGTTGAACTGCGCGGTGATGTCCTGGTGGCTGGGATCGAAGTCCGAGCCGTAGAGCGCGTTCGCGAGCGCGACCGGATAGACGTGCACGCCGTCACCGATGCAGCCGCAGTAGTAACCCGTGTAGGCCGCGGCTTGGCCGAGGACGTTGCCGCCGAGGTTGGCGTAGCTGGCGTTGACGACGATCGGCACCGGTGAGTAGACGATGTGCGACCAGATGTCGACCGCGGCCTGGAAGGCGGCCTGCGCGGCGGGTCCGTTGGCGGCGGTGGTGAAGCCGGCGTCGTAGTTGACGACCCAGGTCGAGCGGGCCGGGCCGCCGGGCGGTGCCGGGACGAGCGATGCCGTGGTGCCGTCCGACGCGGTGACCGCGTCGGCCGCGTGAGAGCCGTGCTTCGGCACCGAGACGTCGCGGCGCTTGATCGCGACGAAGTGGGTCTTGACGGCGTGCAGGCCGGGGATCGTTTGCGTGGGCGCGGCGGCTCTGGCGCTCGCGCTGCTCGCGGCAGTCGCGTTGGCCGCGGCTGCGTCGACGGCGGGCAGCGCGGCGGCGCCGAGGATCGCGGCGAGCGCGATCGTGCTTAGGCGCCGGAATAACGGACTGCGGGGCAGGGCAGCATGCGGCACGCGAATGGCTCCTCGTCGAGACCTTCGACGCCCCCGTGTGGCGCCTTCTTCCAGCCTCGCCATCCCGGGCGCCCGCGGCCATGGCGAGATATGACCATTTCGCGTGGTTTGGCAATACTCGTTGCGTTCTGGTCGGATGGCGGCCGGCCGCGGAGGGCCGGCCGGGTCGTAGCCTGGCCGCAATCGCGGGGCGGTAGCTCAGTGGGTTAGAGCTGCGGACTCATAATCCGTTGGTCGCCGGTTCGAGTCCGGCCCGCCCCACCAGTGAGTAATCGTTCAAACCACGGACCAATAGACGGGCCGTGGTTTGTTGTGCCCGGGTCGCCCTGCGGTTCGTGGCCGAGATGACCCAGCACTCTTGGTGTGCTCGACGCGGTCGATGCGCTCGCCCTCAACCACGATGCGCTCAAAGAAGAAATGATTGAGCCTGCGCTTCTCATTCGGGTGGAGGTAGCCGACCCTGGCGCCGGTTGGCGTCTGCTGGACCGTCTTGCGGACGCCGCCGCGTACTCGCTCGGCCCGGTCGTCGTTTGTCGTACTGCGCTTTGACCTCCCTTGTCAGCCGCGCCGTTGACCAGGACAATCAGATTCCGCCTACCCGGCACAACTCTTTCGGAGCGGACCCATGGCGCGAGGTAAACGGTGTCCCGAATGCGGGACGACTATGTACGCACAGACCGAGAAGCACGAGCCCAAAGGAACCTGGGTGACGTATGTTTGTCGCGTCGGCAGCTGTCCGAGCGCCAAGCGTGGATTCCCCGCTTCGGAGAAGGTTTTCGAGGGCAAGTGACTGCCCGCGATCAGGCCACGCCGTAGCGCGCACCACACCTAGCGCCTTTGCTGAACCACGACCGGCTCCGTCTTGCCAGTGTGCTTCCGATAGCCGAAACGGTTGAAAGCTGCTGAGACCAGCAGTGCGCTCGGCTTCCTCTTGACGTTCAAGCGGAAGGCAACCACCCGTCGCAAGGGCGGTGACGGCAGGGGAGGCGGGTCCGCAATGATGGCGCTTCTACTCGCCTACGACGCCGTGGCTGTCGCGGCGTGGATCCTGCTCTATCACCGCGCCGGGTTTCCGGACGTGCGCACCAAGCACAACGTTGACTGGCGCGAGTTTCTGCTTCCGAACCTGCCTTGGTTCTTCTTGCTCCTTCTCAAGATCATGTTTTGGCCTGCACCGTTGGCAGTGTGGCTGGTTAACGGACGGCCGAAGGAGTCCGCCTGGCGGGCGGTCACCGAGGTTGAGGGTCGACCAGTGCGGCGGATTGTGCGGCTACGGGCCAGCTCATCCCTGTGAGATGGCTAAGCGCCACCCGATGCGCGGAGCGCTCAGACTACTTAGTCTGCATTCGCACGCGGGTATTCGATTGTTTCCTCGCCGCCGAATGAGCGCACCAACTGGAACAAGATTGGCAATTGGTCGCAGGCGTCTTTGACTACCTTTTCGTTCTGAACCAGGGTTGTAACGTCGCTGAGGGTCTGGCTACGTCCAGCCATCATCTGACCGAGTGTTTCCGGGATGCGATGGCCATCGAGCGTCGTCCACGTAACCGGGTAGTCATGGAGTTTGTATTGCTCGACAAGCTGCCGCTCCTCGCTGGAGAGGGAGAGTTGGTAGGCGAGCGTGAACTGGACCCCTTTGTTTCCGCCGAGGATGCCTGTCTTGGCTGCTTGGTTGCGTCGAATGACGAGCTTCACTAATTCTCTCCTGTCTATCCCATCCCTGCTGAGCGGTACGAACGGTAACGGCCGCGGGGTTGGTGTGCACGCGAATCGGAAAGTTCCGCCGAGCGTCCAGATCGTCTCCGCTCGGCCGAACTGCTGCGATTGTTTTAGGATCAGGCCGCGTCGAATCGGACCTCTCAAGGCCACCGTCGGTCACCTCGTGACTTGTCAGTACCACACCAGGTCCCAGCCTGGGCTGGCGCGGACAACTCTGCGGACCGCGGCGGCACCTCGCGCCGGGGCAGGAATCGCGAGCGCTGCACCGAACCTCATCGAACCGGCGAGAGCCGTCGTCGAGGGGGAGTCCGAATGTCAATGTCGATCAAGCGCGCCGTACTCACACTTGCCGCGCTCGGGTCAGTCTCCGTACCGACGCTCGCCGGTGCTGCAGGCCCCTCGCCGACCGACACCGTCGCGTCCACGACCGCCTCGGCTCCGATCCCGGACGAGAACCCGATGACCGTCGACTGGGTTCAGCCGGACTTCGTCGATGACCCGGTCAACCCGGTCCACCAGTTCACGCCCGAGGCCGGCCAGACGGGCGCGACCGATCGCGTCACGCCGACCGTCATGCGCGTCGACGACAAAATCGCGAACCCGCTCGACCGCTGGTACCTCTGGGTCTGGCGCCACGGTGGCCCGGACATCTACGACGCCAATCACGGCGGCCGGATGGATCTGCTCACCGCACCCAGACTCGAAGGCCCCTGGACCGACCACGGTTTCATCACGCCGGCCAACCCGGACCCGGCCGGTTATGGCCCCTACTCGTGGACCGGCGGTGACGTCGTCTGGTCGCCGCTGCATCAGAAGTTCTACTCGTTCCCGCACGCGCACAAGAACGGCTGCGTCGCGGGCGGCAGCGGCCCGTGCTCGCTCGACATGTTCGAGCAGGAGTCCACCGACGGCATCAACTGGACCACGATCAACGGTGGATTACCGGTCGTCCCCGCCGGCCCGTCGTCGTACGACGCGTTCGAGACCGGCTACGCGAAGGTCATCCGCGTCGACCAGCCCGACGGCACCGAGAAGTGGGTCATGGTCTACCGATCCGGCCGTCATTGCTCGACGTGCACGGACGGCACCAAGGAGTACTACACGCTGTCGGTGGCGACCGCGAACGACGTCACCGGCCCGTGGACCAAAGCGTCGTACAACCCGATCTACGACCCCTTCATCGGTGACGCCACCGGTCAGAACAAAGGTGGCGGGCTGATCGGCATCGACGCGCTCGTCCGCTACCACGGCTACTACGAAATGCTCTGGCAGGACTTCCTGGGCGAGATCTACCTGACCCGCTCGCTCGACCTGCGCGACTGGAAGGACTTCGCGCCGATCGCCGGCACGCAGAACCTCCGCCCGATCGGCCGGCATCGCAATGCGCCGATCTTCACTTCGCCGCGCGGACCGAACGACGTCGTCACGGTCGGCGCCGACCTCGTGTACGACGATCAGGTGGGTGCCCTCACGCTGCTCTATCTGACCTGGGACGCGGCCCAGCTCGAAGCGCCACCGGGAAAGGTCAGCGTCAACATCGCCCGATCGCTCAGCGGCGGCGAGCCACTCGTCGGCCGTAACGACTGATCGATCGGATCGACTCGCGGGATACTCGCCACGTGCGCGACATCCGGCTGCTGCTAGCCGCGGCCGCCGTACTGACGGCGTATCTCGTCGTCGAAGTCGTCGTCGCCGTCCTCGTCGGGTCGGTCGCATTGCTCGCCGATGCCGGTCACCTCGTCGGTGACGTGCTCGCGCTGCTGATGGCCGCCGGTGC
>JAVEEG010000001.1 GCA_030840585.1 Frankiaceae bacterium
TACCGCGTCCGGGTGCTGCCCAGCGGCCCCCGGTCCGGCCCGCTGGCAGTGCACTCCAATGCGCCGGTCCAGTGGAACCCCAGCATCTACAAGCAGACCATCAAGACCGACGGCTACGGCTACATGACGACGCGGGACGGCACCAAGCTCGCGTACGACGTGCACCCGCCGACCGCGCCGCCGGTCGCGTTCCAGGGCCACAACGTCCCGGACAACAACATCCCGGCCGGCCCCGACTACGCCGAGCCGTACCCGACGCTGATCGAGTACTCCGGCTACGCCTACGCCGACCCGGCCGGCCCGACCAGCGGCATCGCCGCGGTCGCCAACGCGATGGGCTTCGCCGTCGTCGACATCCAGATGCGCGGCACCGGTTGCTCCGGCGGCGCGTTCGACTTCTTCGAGCCGCTGCAGAGCCTCGACGGCTACGACATCGTCGAGACGATCGCCCGCCAGTCGTGGGTACGTGGCGGCAAGGTCGGCATGATGGGCATCTCGTACGGCGGCATCAGCCAGTTGTTCACGGCCGCGACCCAGCCGCCGCACCTCGCCGCTATCGCGCCGCTGTCGGTTATCGACGCGACCGCGACGACGCTCTACCCGGGCGGTGTGCTCAACACCGGCTTCGCGGTCGCGTGGGCCAAGGAGCGCCAGGACCAGGCCGAGCCGGCCGGCCCGAACGCCGGCCAGCCGTACGCGTGGAAGCAGATCCAGAGCGGTGACCAGGTGTGCGCCGACAACCAGGTGCTGCACGGCGAGGCCGCCGACCTGATGCAGAAGATCCGCGACAACTCGCACTACGTCGCGAACGTCGCCGACCCGCTCGACCCGGTCACGTTCGTCAACAAGATCAACGTGCCGGTGTTCATGGTCTGCCAGTTCGAGGACGAGCAGACCGGCGGTCACTGCCCGACGCTCGCCGCGCGCATGACCGGCACTAGCAAGAAGTGGTTCACCTTCACCAACGGACCACACATCGACTCGCTCGCACCGGCGACGTTCAACCGTTGGTACGACTTCATGATGATTTACGTCGCCAACCAGGCGCCGGCGCTCAACTCCGCCGTCGTGCAGGCGGTCGCTCCGGTCGTCTACAGCACCGCGCTCGGTACGCCGCAGAACGACCTGATCACGTTGCCGCCGGACCCGATCCAGCTGCAGCCGACGGTCGACCTCGCGAAGACCGCGTTCGAGGCGCTGCCGTCGGTGCGGGTGCTGTTCGACAACGGCGCCGGTAAGAAGCCGACCGGTGACTTCACCGCCGGCGACCCGTACGCGCAGTTCGAGAAGTCGTTCGCGTCATGGCCCGTTCCGGGCACGACCGCGCGCAGCTTCTACCTCGGTGACGGCGGCACGCTCGGCGACTCGACGAAGGGCAAGGGCGTCGACCAGTACACCTCCGACGCGGCCGCGTTGCCGAAGACCAACTACGGCAGCAACACCGGCACCGGTGGCCTGTGGGGCAACGCTTCGCAGTGGGACTGGCAGTGGAAGCAGAACCCGGCCGGCACCACGGTGTCGTACCTCTCCGCGCCGCTGAAGTCCGACACGGCCGTCGTCGGCGCGGGTGCGCTCTACCTCTGGGTGAAGTCGTCCACACCGGACGTCGACCTGCAGGCGACCATCAGCGAGGTCACGCCGGACGGGCACGAGACGTTCGTGCAGAACGGCTACCAACGGGCCAGCGAGCGCAAGCTCTCGTACGACACGAACAACGTCATGCACGCGCCGAGCACATTGCTCGAGCCGGTGCCGACGATGCTCGCGGCGGACGCGGCGCCGATGCCCGCGACCGACTTCGTGCCGGTTGCGATCCCGCTGTACTACGAGGGTCACGTCTACCGCGCCGGCACCCGGATCCGGGTGACCATCGCGGCGCCGAACGGCTCGCAGCCGATCTGGTCGTTCGACAACACCGAGCCGGCGGGCTCGACCGCGTCGGTGGCGATCGCGTTCTCGCACCAGATGCCGTCGCGCTTGGTGCTGCCGGTCCTGCCGGGTGTCGACGCGGCCGGTACACCGCAGCCGGCCTGCCCGAGCCTGCGCAACGAGCCCTGCCGCGCGTACGTCCCGTTCGTCAACCAGAGCGGGACTGCGAACGGCCCGAGGCGCTAGCCGGTCACTCGACGGGGTCGTGGCCTGACCGGGTGAGTCGCCGGCGGGACTCTTCGATCTCGGCTTCGGCCTCGGTCCGGCCGCACCAGTGCGCCCCCTCGACGCTCTTGCCTGGCTCGAGGTCCTTGTAGACCTCGAAGAAGTGCTGGATCTCAAGCCGGTCGAACTCCGGCATGTGATGGATGTCGCGCAGGTGCTCCTGGCGCGGATCGTTGGCCGGTACGCAGAGCACCTTGTCGTCGCCGCCGGCTTCGTCCTGCATCCGGAACATCCCGATCGCGCGGCACAGGATGAGGCAACCCGGGAACGTCGGCTCCGACAGCAGCACGAGCGCGTCGAGCGGATCGCCGTCGGCACCGAGGGTGTTCTCCACGAACCCGTAGTCGGCGGGGTACTGCGTCGCGGTGAACAGCGTGCGGTCCAATCGGATCCGGCCGCTGGCGTGATCCATCTCGTACTTGTTGCGTTGCCCTTTCGGGATCTCGATCGTGACGTCGAACTCCACGTTGCCTAGTCTCCCGTACGGTGAACAGCCGCTGGCGATGGGTCGCGGTCGTCGCCGTCCTCGTCGTGGCCGCCGCGGGCGGGACGGCGTACGTCGTCACCCGCCCGGCCGCTACGACGCACCGCGCGGCACCGGCGCCGCACCCGGTGGTCCGCGCCGCAGCATTGACCGCCGTGGCACCGGATGGCGCGAGCTCGGCAACGGCCAGCGGCGTCGCTGCCGCATTGGGCCGCCCGGCTGCTGACCCCGCGTTCGGCGGATCGCTGACCGGCATGGTCGTCAATGCGGCGACCGGAGACGTCCTGCTCGACCGGGACGGCGGCACTCCGATGATCCCGGCATCGACGGTGAAGCTGCTCACCGCGGCGGTCGCGCTGACCGCGCTGGGTCCGACCGCGACGTTGCGCACCGACGTGCTGCAGTCGGGTACGACGCTGTACCTGCGCGGCGGCGGCGATGTCACGTTGACCGGCCAGCGAGTCGGCGCGTCGGCGTACCCGCGGCCGGCGACGATCGCGGCGCTGGCGGCCGCGACCGCGCAGCACGTCCGCACGGCGACGGCGTTGTGCGCCGACGTCTCGGCGTGGACCGGGCCAGCGTCGGCGCCGGGCTGGAACGCCGGCTACTTCACCGGCGGCGACATCGAGGTGCCGACCGCGCTCGAAGCCGACGAGGGCCGGCTGTCGCCGACCAACCATGCCCGCGCCCCGCACCCGGCCCGGACCGCGCTCGCGGTGTTTGCCGCGGCGTTGAAGAAGGCCGGCGTCGCGGTGCGGCAGGCCGGTTGCGTGCAACCCGCGCCGGCGGCGGCGGCGGCGACGGTCGCCAGCGTCAACTCGCCGCCGATCTCGGCGTTGGTGCATCGGATGCTGACGGACAGCGACAACGACCTCGCCGAGGCGCTCGGCCGCGCGGTCGCGACCGCCGCCGGCCGGCCGGCCAGCTTCGCCGGCGAAGCCGCCGCCCTGATCAGCGGTCTCGACCGGCTCGGCCTGACGACGGAGGGCCTCCGCCTCGTCGACGCCAGCGGGCTGTCCAGGCTCGACCGGGTCAGCGCCGCCACGCTGGTCGCCGTACTGCGGGCTGCGGCAAGCCAACCGGCGCTGCGCGGGCTGCTCGACGGGGTGCCGGTCGCGGCCGCCACCGGCACGCTGGCCAAGCGCTACCGCTCGGCGCCGGCGCGGCTCGGCGCGGGCGTCGTCCGGGCAAAGACCGGGACGCTGTCCGGCGTGAACAGCCTCGCCGGCACGGTCGTCGACGCCGACGGCCGGCTGCTGCTGTTCGCGTTCTTCACCGACCGGGCGATCGGGCCCAGCCGGGCCGAGGCGGCGCTCGACCGGTTGGCTGCCGTCCTCGCGGGCTGCGGCTGCCGGTAGCGGGGTATCGCCGTACGGTGGACCGCGTGCAGCTCGTCGACTGGTCGGTGGCTACGGCGACCGCGACCCGGCTCGTCCCGCCCGGACCGCGGATGGATCTCGCCGACGCGGTCGCGACGGTCGAAGACCTACGCCGGCTCGCGGCCGAGGCCGACGGGCACGTGGCGGCGCACACCGGATTGCCGAGCGCGGGCGAGGCCGAACCGGTGACCGTGGTCGACCGGCCGGGCTGGATCCGGTCCAACGTCGCCGGTTTCGCCGACCTGGTCGACCCGCTGCTGGACAACGTGATGGCCGGCCGGGCGAAGTCGCTCGGGCCGGTGATGACCGCGGTCGGCTCGCGGGCGACCGGGGCCGAGGTGGGCGTGCTGCTCGCGTACCTCGCCACCCGGGTGCTCGGCCAGTTCGAGCTGTTCGGCGGCGAGAGTGGCCGGTTGACCTTGGTGGCGCCAAACATCGTGGTCGCCGAGCAGGCGCTCGATGTCGACAAGCGCGACTTCCGGCTCTGGGTCTGCCTGCACGAGGTCACCCACCGGACTCAGTTCGCCGCCGCGCCGTGGCTGCACGGGCACGTGCGTTCGTTGCTGGCCGACTATCTCGGCGCTGGCGATCTCGACCCGGCGGCGCTCGCGTCCCGGCTGCGCGGCGCGCTTCGCGGCCTGGTCGACACCGCCCGCGGCCGGGGCGAGATGTCGGTGCTCGAGCTGGTGCAGACGCCCGCGCAACGCGAGGTACTCGACCGGATCACCGGCCTAATGAGCCTGCTCGAAGGCCACGCCGACGTCGTGATGGACGGGGTGGGACCGGTCGTCGTGCCGTCGGTCGCGCAGATCCGGGCGCGGTTCGAGGCCCGCCGTGGCGCGGGCGGCCCGATCGACCGGGCCGTACGCCGGCTGCTCGGCCTGGACCTGAAATTGCGGCAGTACGCCGAAGGCGCGGCGTTCGTCCGCGCGGCCGTGGCGGAGCTCGGCATGGACGGCTTCAACGTCGTCTGGACGTCGCCGGAGCTACTGCCCACCGGCACCGAAATCCGCGCCCCGCAGCAATGGCTGAGCCGCGTCGCCGCCCCCGCGGCCTGACCCACCCACGACTTCGGAGGGCTGGTGACCACTTTTGTCGACATTCATCGGCGTGTCGTGGTCACCAGGTCTCCGAAGTGAGCGGTGGGGGTGACCGAGTGAGGCATCACCCGGCGGTGGCCGCGACCCGGCGGGCTGTCCGCGGGTCGCTGGCTGACCTGCCGGCCGGCTCGCTGGTGCTGGCCGCGGTCAGTGGCGGGGCCGACTCGCTCGCCCTCGCGGCGGCGCTGGCCCACGAGGCGCCGCGGGCCGGCCTCATCGCCGGAGCCGTCACGATCGACCACGGCCTCCAGGAGGGCTCGGCCAGCCGGGCGGGCGCCGTCGTCAGCGCGTGCCAGCGACTCGGCCTCGACCCCGTGGTCTCGCGCGCCGTCGTGGTCACCAGCGCTGGCGGGCCGGAGGCCGCCGCCCGCCGGGCCCGCTACGACGCCCTGGACGCCGCCGCGGCCGAGGTCGGGGCGGCCGCCGTACTGCTCGGGCACACCTTGGACGACCAGGCCGAGACGGTCCTGCTCCGGCTGGCCCGGGGATCCGGTGCCCGCAGCCTGGCCGGGATGCCCGCCCGCGCCGGCCGTTATCGCCGCCCGTTCCTCGCCATACGGCGGGAGCAGACCGAGGCGGCGTGCGCGGCGCTCGGCCTGACCCCGTGGACCGACCCGCACAACAGCGACCCGTCGTACGCCCGCCCGCGGGTCCGCCACGACGCGCTGCCGGCGCTCGAACGGGCGCTCGGCCCGGGGGTCGCCGAAGCGCTGGCCCGGAGCGCGGACCTGCTCCGGCAGGACGCCGACGCCCTGGACGACCTGGCCGCGAAGGCGCTCGCCGACGTCACGACGGTCGGCGGCGAGCTCGACATCGACGGCCTGGCCACGCTCGCCACCGCCGTACGGACCCGGGTGTTGCGGTCCGCCGCAATCGCCGCGGGCACCCCGGCCGGCGCGCTCACCGCCGGCCATGTCGCCAGCCTGGACGCGCTCGTAACCAGTTGGCACGGGCAGGGTCCGGTTGGCCTGCCTGGGGGGTTGGTGGGCGAGCGGCGATGTGACAGGCTCACGTTCCGATGACCTCGCCGCTGCTGCCGATGGACACGACCGCGGAACAACCGCACGACCTGCACCCGGACGTCGAGGGCGTGCTCGTCTCCGAACGCCAGATCGCGGACAAGATCGGCGAGCTGGCGAAGCAGATCGAGACCGACTACGCCGGCCGCGAGGTGCTGCTGGTCGGCGTGCTCAAGGGCGCGGTCATGGTGATGGCCGACCTCGCCCGCGCGCTCACGTTGCCGGTGTCGATGGAGTTCATGGCGGTCTCGTCGTACGGGTCCGCGACGTCGTCCAGCGGCGTCGTCCGCATCCTCAAGGACCTCGACCGCGACATCGCCGGCCGGGACGTGCTGGTCGTCGAGGACATCATCGACTCCGGGCTGACGCTGTCGTGGCTGCTGCGCAACCTGCGCTCGCGGCAACCCAACTCGATCGAGGTGCTGGCGCTGCTGCGCAAGCCTGAGGCGGCGCAGGTGCAGGTCCCGGTGAAGTACATGGGATTCGACATCCCGAGCGTGTTCGTCGTCGGCTACGGGCTCGACTACGGCGAGCGCTACCGCGAACTGCCGTACGTCGGGACCCTGCGGCCCGAGGTCTACGCCCACTAAGCGGGGCTCGGCGTACGATCAAGGGGACGATTGTCCCCGGAGCAGGAGGGACGGGCCCGGTCGCGGCCCGCATCCATGAATCTTCGACGAACCTTTCGAGGCCCCATCACCTGGCTGGTCGTGGCCGTGGTGCTCGTGCTTGCGCTGCTCACCTTCACCACGGGCGGCGGTGGCTACAAGAGCGTCTCGCTGTCGACGATCGAGTCCGCGATCTCCAACGGGCAGGTCGCGACCGGCACGCTGAAGGACAAAGAGCAAGAGGTCGACGTCACGCTCAAGCCGGGCCAGAAGATCCAGGGCACCAACAAGCTCTCGTCGAGCTACACCTTGCAGTACGACCTGACGCTGATGAAGGAGCTGCAGGACGCGGGCGTCAGCAGCCGCAAGGTCAACGTCTCGCACTCCAACCCGTTCCTGTCGGTCATCCTCAGCTTCCTGCCGATCGTGTTCATCTTCCTGATCATGATCTTCTTCCTGAACCAGATGCAGGGCGGCGGCGGCCGGGTCATGCAGTTCGGCAAGGCCAAGGCGAAGCTGGTCAGCAAGGACACCCCGAAGACGACGTTCGCCGACGTCGCCGGTGCGGACGAGGCGATCGAGGAACTTCAGGAGATCAAGGAGTTCCTGGAGAACCCGGCCAAGTTCCAGGCGATCGGCGCGAAGATCCCCAAGGGCGTGCTGCTCTACGGCCCGCCCGGCACCGGTAAGACGCTGCTCGCGCGCGCGGTCGCCGGTGAGGCTGGGGTGCCGTTCTACTCGATCTCCGGTTCGGACTTCGTCGAGATGTTCGTCGGCGTCGGTGCGTCCCGGGTGCGCGACCTGTTCGAGCAGGCGAAGGCCAACGCGCCGGCAATCATCTTCGTCGACGAGATCGACGCGGTCGGCCGCCATCGTGGCGCCGGTCTGGGTGGCGGGCACGACGAGCGCGAGCAGACGCTGAACCAGTTGCTCGTCGAGATGGACGGCTTCGACACCAACCGCGGCGTGATCCTGATCGCGGCGACTAACCGGCCCGACATCCTCGACCCGGCGTTGCTGCGCCCCGGCCGGTTCGACCGGCAGATCGTCGTCGACCGCCCGGATCTCGAAGGCCGCAAGGCGATCCTGCGGGTGCACTCGAAGGGCAAGCCGTTCGCCCCCGACGTCGACCTCGACGTGATCGCCCGCCGTACGCCGGGGTTCACCGGTGCCGACCTCGCGAACGTCATCAACGAGGCCGCGTTGCTCACCGCGCGCACCGACGCGAAGGCCATTACGACGTTCATGCTGGAAGAGTCGATCGACCGCGTCATTGCCGGGCCGATGCGCAAGACCCGAGCGATGAGCGACAAGGAGAAGAAGGTCACCGCGTACCACGAAGGCGGCCACGCGCTCGTGGCCTACGCACTGCCCAATACCGACCCGGTGCACAAGGTGACGATCCTGCCGCGCGGGCGGTCGCTCGGGCACACGCTCGTGCTGCCGGAAGAGGACAAGTACACGCAGACCCGCAGCGAGATGATGGACATGCTCGCGTACGCGCTCGGTGGCCGGGCCGCGGAAGAGCTGGTATTCCACGAGCCGACCACCGGTGCGTCCAACGACATCGAGCAGGCGTCGAAGATCGCCCGCGCGATGGTGATGCAGTACGGCATGAGCGACGAGCTCGGCGCCATCCGCTACGGCCAGGGCGAAGGCGAGGTGTTCCTCGGCCGTGACATGGGCCACCAGCGCGACTATTCCGAAGAGGTCGCCAGCCGGATCGACGAGGAGATCCGCACCCTGATCGAGCGGGCCCACGACGAGGCGTGGGAGATCCTGGTCGAGCACCGCGACGTCCTCGACGACCTCGTCCTGAAGCTGTTCGACAAGGAGACCGTCGGCCGCGAGGAACTGGCCGAGATCTTCGCGTCGGTGCCGAAGCGGCCGGTCCGCGTGTTCGACAGCATCAAGCGCAAGCCGCCGAAGAACATCCCGCCGGTGCTCACTCCCGCCGAGCTGGCGCTGCTCGGACCGGCCGATGTCGCCGGCCTCGAGCGCGGCGCCAACGGCCGCTCGCGCGCCACCCGGGCCAACGGCCGGGCGAACGGTACTGGGTCTCGGTCTGGGGCGAAGAAGACGACGGCTCGGCGTACGACGACCAAGCGCACCTCCGGCTAGGCGTGATCGACCAGGACCGCATCGCCAGGGCGGTGCGGGAGATCCTGCTCGCCGTGGGCGAGGACCCGGACCGCGACGGCTTGCGCGACACTCCCGCGCGGGTCGGCCGGATGTACGCCGAGATCTTCGCCGGCCTCGACGTCGATCCGTGCTCGGCGCTGACAACCGTGTTCGAAGCCGAGCACGACGAGATCGTGCTGGTGAAGGACATCGACGTCGCGAGCACGTGTGAACATCACCTCGTCCCGTGGATCGGCCAGGCGCACGTCGGCTACATCCCGAACGAGAAAGGCGAGATCACCGGACTGTCCAAGCTGGCCCGCGTCGTCGATCTGTACGCGCGCCGGCCGCAGGTGCAGGAGCGGTTGACCACGCAGGTCGCCGACGCGATCGAGTCCTGCCTCAGCCCGCGCGGCGTGATCGTCGTCGTCGAGGCCGAGCACCTCTGCATGTCGGTGCGTGGCGTCCGCAAGCCCGGCGCGCGCACGGTAACGTCGGCGGTCCGCGGCCAGTTCCGGGACAGCGTCTCGACCCGCAACGAGGCGATGAGTCTCATCCTGGGCCGATGACATCCCGGGTACGCGGCCTGCCGGACCTCGACCGCTGCATGGTCATGGGCGTCATCAACGTCACGCCCGACTCGTTCAGTGACGGCGGCGCGTTCCCCGACGCCGACAGCGCGATCAAGCACGGCCGTGAACTACTGGCCGCCGGTGCGGACCTCCTCGACATCGGCGGTGAGTCGACCAGGCCCGGTGCATTGCCGGTGCCACCGGACGAGGAGTGGCGGCGGGTCGGTCCGGTCGTCAGCGGGTTGGCGGCGGCTGGCGCGAAGTTGAGCATCGACACGATGCATGCGGTCACCGCCGAGCGCGCACTTGCCGCCGGTGCGGTGATCGTGAACGACGTGAGCGGCGGCCGCGCCGATCCCGCGCTGCCGCGGCTGGTCGCCGACGCCGGCGTCCCGTACGTCGTCATGCACTGGCGCGGCCACAGCACCGAGATGCAGTCGAAGGCGTCGTACGCCGACGTGCTTGCCGAGGTCGTCGACGAGTTGCGCCGCAGCGTCGACGACGTGTGCGCGGCCGGTGTTGCCGAGGATCAGATCGTCGTCGATCCGGGCCTCGGCTTCGCGAAGAACGCCGAGCACAACTGGCAACTCTTGGCCCGGCTTTCCGAGTTGGATGTCCTCGGCCGGCCGGTGCTCGTCGGCGCGAGTCGCAAGTCGTTCCTCGGCCACCTGCTCGCGGATGCCGGCGAGCCGCGCAGCGTGCTGGAACGCGACGACGCGACCACCGCGATCACCGCGCTGGCCGCCACGGCCGGTGCGTGGGGCGTGCGGGTGCACGACGTACGCAGCAGCGCGGACGCCGTACGGGTCGTCGCGGCGGTGCAAGCGGCTCTGCACCAGACAACGGGGCAGCGATCGTGACCGTCGAGGAAGCGATCACCGCGGCCAACGCGGAGTTCTACGCCGCCTTCGAAGCGTGCGACATCGATCGGATGGAAGCGGTCTGGGACACCGGCGACGACATCCGCTGCATTCACCCTGGTTGGCCGTTGCTGTCCGGCCGATCGCGGGTGATGCGGTCGTGGTCGGTGCTGATGGCGAACACGACGTACATCCAGTTCTTCCTCACCGGCGTCGACGTCGTCGCGGCGGGTGACCTGGCGGTCGTCACCTGCGAGGAGAACATCCTGACCGGGATCGACGACCCGGAGCATGGCCTCGGTGGCAGCCAGCGCGTGGTGTCGACCAACGTGTTCCGGCGCCGCGGCGACGATTGGTTGTTGTGGGTGCACCACGGCTCGCCGGTGCTGGGTACGGGGGACAGCGGATGAGCGACCGGATCGTGCTGCGTGGCTTGCGGGTGCGCGGGTACCACGGCGTGCTGCCGGCCGAACGCCGCGACGGCCAGTTGTTCGGCGTCGACGTGACCATCGAGACCGACGTCGGTCCGGCCGCCGATGCCGACGACCTGGCGCTGACGGTCGACTACGGCGTCGTCGCGCGGCAGGTCGAACGGATCGTCGCCGGCGACCCAGTGGATCTGTTGGAAACATTGGCGGTTCGCATCGCCGACGCATGTCTCGCGCATCGCGGTGTCACCGCGGTCGAGGTGACGGTGCACAAGCCGACCGCGCCGATCGGCATCCCGTTCGACGACGTAGCGGTGACCGTACGGCGGAGCCGGTGATGGCTTCGGTGCTCTCGCTCGGCTCCAACCTCGGTGACCGCCGGGCCAACTTGCGTTCCGGGCTCGACGTCATCGGTGCGCGAGTCGCGGTGCGCGCGGTGTCGCCGTTGTACGAGACCGCGCCGGTCGGCGTCACGGATCAGCCGGCGTTCCTGAACTGTGTCGCGATCGTCGACACCGACGATCCGCTCGTCGCGTGGTCGGCGGCGACCGCAGCGGAAGAGACGCGTGGCCGGTTGCGATCGGGGCGCTGGGGACCGCGCAGCCTCGACGTCGACGTCATCGCGGTGGACGCCGTCGTACAGGACGATGCGCGGTTGACGTTGCCGCACCCGCGCGCGCACGAGCGGGCGTTCGTGTTGCGGCCGTGGCTCGACGTCGACCCGAACGCATCCGTCCCCGGTCGCGGTCCGGTGTGGCGGTTGCTGCGTGATCTGCCGGCCGCCGGTGTCACGGCGGTGCAGTGGTGAAGCCGACCAGGATCTCGGTGCTGGTGCTGCTCGCGGTGCTCGCCGGCGCGATCGCGTACCTGCTCACCCGCAACTACTACGCCGACGTGCAATCGCCGGCGCGCTACTGGCCGGTGACGTTGCTCATCATCGGCCTCGGTGAGCTGTACACGGCCTACACGACCGCGGCCCGCCTGGCGGGCAAGACGTCGCGCCCGATCCATCCGATTGCGGTGGCCCGGCTGGCCGCGCTGGCCAAGGCGTCGTCACCGGTCGGCGCGCTGATGGCGGGCGGGTACGCCGGGTTCCTGCTGCACGTCGCCCGGCTCGCTGGGCCGCAGGCCGGGACCGACACGGTGACGGCGGCGCTGGGTGCTGCGTTCGGGTTGGTGCTGGCGATCTGCGCACTGGTGTTGGAACGGGTCTGCCGGGTCAAGACGCCGCCGGACTCCGGCAACCTCGAGGGCAGCCTCGACGGCTAGTCTCCACCGCATGAGCGAAGCGGGTCGGCCCAGCGTCGAAGAGCTCGACCAGCTGTCCACCGAACAGTTGCGGCGCCAGGCGTTCGACCGGGCCGAGAAGCGGCGTGACGTCGGATTCTTCTGGGACCTGATCAAGCACCTCGAGCCGTCACACGACCTTGCCCGCGAGGACGGCAGCGCCGGTCACCTCACCGGCGGCATCGCCGATGCCGTCGAGATCGTCCGCGAGTTGATGGGTGGCGATGACCTCGGCGACAGCGAACCGCTGATCCGCGCCCGCTTCATCGACTACCTGCGCAGCTGATCAGGTCGGTACCGGCACCGCCGTCGCACTGACCTCGGCACACGCCGAGCCCGGTGACGCGGGCGGGCAGCCGAAGTCTTCGCCCGGGTCGACCTCGTGGTCGACATGCCTCGATCCGAGCCTCGTCCCGTCCGCGGCGAAGAACGTGAGCTCGGCATCGAGCGGTTCGTTCGTCCCGCCCGGGGAGGTGAAGACGAAAACGCGGGCGGTCGGATCGATGGGTGTCGCGATCGTCGCGACGAAGTGTTCGGCCAGCCGACCCTTGCGCACGTCGGCGCGAACCACACGCACATTCGCCGGAACGACGCCGTACAGCAATGCTTCCGGCCCTACCACCGACGCCGGTCCATTCGGTCCGTACGACGACATCAGCCCGCCGACAAGAGTGCCGCTCAGCGAACAGCCTCCTCCACCCGAAACGGCCGTCTCGGCCGGGTTGGTCGAGTCATGCCAGTCGAAGTCACCGACGCAGGGCTGGCCGTCCTTGGTGTACGTCACGATCACGCGCTGCCACCCGCTGATGTTGCGCGCGACGACCACCCACAGGTTCTTGCCCTCGAGGTCGGGCTCGAGGACGACGCGCCCGGTGTAGAGCTTCGGCGGCGCGTCGCCGGCGGCGACCAGCGTGCGGAGTTGCGCGTCGGACGGTCCGGCGGGGCCGACTAGCGAATGCACCGCCACGAGCACTCCGACGACGAGAACCGCGACCCCGGCCGACGCGCCGGAGAGACGAGCGGCCACCCGTCGGCGGGCGCGGCGGCGTACACCGTCGATCAGATCCACCGGGAGGTCGATCGGTGGCGCAAGCGCAACCAGCCGGCTGCCGAGGTCGTTCGTGTCGTGCGTACTCATGCCGTGGTCCGTTCGTCGTTGAGGACGCCGTCCTCGCGCAATCGCGCCAACCCGCGCGAGGTCAGGCTCTTCACCGTGCCGACCGAGTAGTTGAGTGCGGCCGCGACCTGCTGCTCCGATAGGTCTTCGGCGAACCGGAGTACGACGGCGCTGCGCTGGCGCGGCGGGAGTGCCCGCAACGCGGTCGACAGCGCGGCTCGATCGGACAACCGCGGCGCGTGCTCGTCGTCGTAATTGGCCCGCTCGGGGAGGAGTTCGGTCGGTCGTTCGCCATGCCACCGGCGCCGCCGCCAAGAGGTCGCGGTGTTCACCAATGCCTTGCGGGCGTACGCCTCCGGTGCTTCCTGGCCGACCCGGCCCCAGACCGGCCACATCTTCGCCAGCACGGTCTGCACGATGTCTTCGGCGTGGCCGGCGTCGGAGACGAGGAGGTACGCCAGCCGGGTCAGGCCCGGCCACTGCGCGAGCGCGAAGTCGCGGAACGCTGCCTCGTCTTCGCGCCGCATAGCCCCCCTAACGCCGCAGGCCTCGCAAAAGGTTGCCGCGCTCTACTTGTCGACGTCGCCCACGACGAAGAACATCGAGCCCAGGATGGCCACCATGTCGGCGAGCAGCTCGCCCGGCAGCAACTCGGCCAGCACCTGCACGTTGTTGAACGACGCGGTCCGCAGCTTCAGCCGCCATGGCGTCTTCTCGCCCCGGCTGACGAGGTAGTAACCGTTGATTCCCAACGGGTTCTCGGTCCACGCGTACGTCTCGCCCTCGGGCGCCTTCACCACCTTCGGCAGCCGCACGTTGATCGGCCCGACCGGCAGCGAGTCGAGGACATCGAGACAGTGCTCGGCGATGTCGAGCGAGACGTACACCTGATCCAGCAAGCACTCGAACCTTGCGAGGCAGTCGCCCTCGGTGCGGGTGACGATCCGCAGCACATCTGCCGGCAGTTCGGCGTACGCCAGGTACGGCTCGTCGCGGCGCAGGTCGACGTCGAGTCCGGACGCACGCGCGATCGGACCGCTGACACCGAACGCCTCGGCCAACTCGCGGCTGAGCACCCCGACCTCACGGGTGCGCGCGCGGAAGATCTCGTTGCCGCGCACCAATGCGTCAATGTCGTCGCGGACCCGCACCCGCACTCGCCGCACCACCGCACGAGCCCGGTCCGGCCAACCCGCGGGCATGTCCTCCTTCAACCCGCCGACCCGGTTGAACATGTAATGCATCCGCCCGCCGGAGATCTCCTCCATCACGGCCTGGATCTCCTCGCGCTCGCGGAACGCATAGAAGATCGGCGTGATCGCACCGAGTTCGATCGGGTACGAACCGAGGAACATCAAGTGGTTCAGCACCCGGTTCAACTCGGCGAGCAAGGTGCGCAACCACACCGCGCGGACCGGCACTTCCATCCCAAGCATCCGCTCAACCGCGAGTACGACGCCGAGTTCGTTGCCGAACGACGACAACCAGTCGTGCCGGTTCGTCAGTACGAGGATCTGCCGGTAGTCGCGCACCTCGAACAACTTCTCCGCGCCGCGATGCATGTAGCCGATCACCGGGTCGGCCCGCACGATCCGTTCGCCGTCGAGAGTGAGCGCGAGCCGGAGTACGCCGTGCGTCGCGGGATGCTGCGGCCCGATGTTGAGGACCATGTCGGCGGTGGCGAGATCGCCGGTCGCCACCGTCATCTCGCGGGTCACGCGAAGCAGTCTTTCAGAGCGACGCCGCGGCTCTCGATCAGCCAGCCGAAGCCGCCGAGGCCGTCCGGATCGAGCAGTTCGGCCGCATCCGAGGCATGTTGCAACGCCTGCGCATACGCCGCCGGATTGTCTCCGTACGGCGGAACCCGACCGTCGATGCCGAGCCCTCGCAGCGCATCGCGTTGGGTCATGACCGTGCCAGCGCACGACGGGAAGTGCACGTGCGCGGTGATGTCGGTCGA
>JAVEEG010000007.1 GCA_030840585.1 Frankiaceae bacterium
CCGCGCGGGCGAGCAGTGTCTTGCCGCAGCCGGGCGGGCCGCAGAGCAGGATGCCCTTCGGCGGCAGTGCGCCGAGCTTTTCGAACCGGGACGGATCGCGCAGGTACTCGACGATTTCGGCGAGCTCGACGACGGCGCCTTGCGCACCGGCGACATCGGCGAACGTGACCGGCGGGACGCCCTTCTTGTTGGACGTCTCCTTCAACTTTCCGGCCCGCACTTTGGAGAACTCGACGTACTCGCCGGCGCCGCCTTCACCGCGCGGCGCGGTGAGGATCAGGCCGAACAGGCAACCGAGGACGAGCACCGGCACCAGCGTGCTGAGCAGCAATCGGAACAACGCCTTGCCGGACTGCGAATCTGTGGTGACCGACGCCGTGCCTTGGCGCAGTTCGTCGATGAGGTTCTGGGTGTCGGCGTCGGACTTCGGGTACGACGCGACGAGCTTCGTGCCGTCGAGCAGTTGCGCGACCACGCGGTGGTCGTCGTCGTACAGGGTGGCGCTGGCGACGACCTTCTGCTGCGCCTGCGCCTGAATCTCGGTGAGCGGCACCTCGCGGCCGCCGCCGACCGGGCCGAGCGCCGACGCGCCCCAGATCCAGAGGGTCGCGAGCGCGGCGAGGGAGATCGCGAGGATGAGCCGCAGGCCGCGAACGGCGCGGAGTTGGCGCGGCAGGCGAGCTTCGCGGACGTGGGCGAGCAGCCGGAGTGCTCGCTCGGTGGTGACGGTCATGTTTTCGAGTACGGACCCGAATTGGACACGTAACACCACAAGTCCCAACCTTTGTTGACAAGCCTGGCGCCGATGACTCAGAGTTCGCCCACCGTGGCATCCCAGCGTCATGGCGGAGGGGGAGGACCGTGATCGAGGCACCGGGATTCGACGATGTCTGGTCCGAGATGCGAGACCGGCTGGCCCGGGTGCTCGCCGCGCGCGGCGTGCCGGCGCAGGACCGTGAGGACTTGTTGCAGGAGACCGCGCTGCGGCTGTACCGCGTGTGGGGCAACCTCGACCCCGAGCAGCCGGTGTGGCCGTATGCCGTGACGATCGCGCTGAACCTCTGGCGCGACTCGCTTCGTTCCGCCGCGACGCACGTGCGTGAGGTCGCGCCGGTGCTCGAGTACGACAACGCCGACGACCTCGACGTGGAGCGGACGGTCATTGCCCGCCAGGAACTTGCTACGGTGACCGCCGCGCTGCGGCAGCTCGCGCCGGAGCAGCGCCGGCTGGTGCTCGAGACCGAGGAACTGACCAGCGTCGTACGGCCATTGCGCGCGGCCGAGCGGATGAGCCGGATGCGGGTTCGCCGCGAGCTGGCCCGCGTGGTCGGCCGGGCGTCCGCGATCGCGGCGTTGATCTGGCTACGACGCCCGCACCGCGCCCAGGCGTTCGCGGCGGCGGCCTTCACCGGGGCGCTCGCGGTGACCGTGTTCAGCGGCGCGCCCGCGGTGTCGGTGACGACCGCGATGCCGCCGATTCCCGTCGTCGCCGCGCCGGCCTCGGTGCCGGTGGCGGCGGTGACTCGCCCGGTGGCGACCGTCGTCCGGTCGGCGCCGGTTGCGGTCGCGGTGCACCGGGCCGCGCCCGTACGGCACAACGCGACGGTGCAGCGGGTCTGCGCACCGGCGAGCACGCCGGCCGGTGCACCGCAGACACCGACGCAACCGGCGCCGCCGGACACCACTGGGGTCGCGCCGACGGACGTGACCGGGGTTGTCGCCCGGACCGTGACCGCGCGCCAGGTCGTGACCGTGAAGGTGCCGACGGCACACGCGACCGACGACGGCTGTGTCGAGGTCGGCGCGTAGCTCGGCTCGAAGGATCGGCTCGGTAGAATCGGGCGCATCGTGAGCGCGCCCATTGAGGTTTCCGAGACGTACGACAAAGTCCTCGTCGTCGACTTCGGCGCGCAGTACGCGCAGCTGATCGCCCGGCGGATCCGCGAGGCCAAGGTCTTCTCCGAGATCGTGCCGTCGACGATGCCGGTGGCCGAGATGCTGGCCCGCCGGCCGAAGGCGATCGTGCTGTCCGGCGGGCCGTCGTCGGTGTACGCCGAGGGCGCGCCGCAGGTCGACCCGTCGGTGTTCGAGGCCGGCGTGCCGACGTTCGGGATTTGCTACGGCTTCCAGGCGATGGCCCGCGCCTTAGGCGGCGAGGTTCGCCGTACCGGGCTCTCTGAGTTCGGCGCGACGCCGTTGCGGGTGACCGGCGCCGGCTCAGTGTTGTTCGCCGGCTTGCCGGACGCGCAGTCGGTGTGGATGTCGCACGGCGACTCAGTGTGGTCGGCGCCGACGGGTTTCGTCGTGACGGCGTCGTCGGACGGCGCTCATGTCGCGGCGTTCGAGGACGTGTCCCGCGGCCTTGCCGGGGTGCAGTTCCATCCCGAGGTCGTGCATACGCCGTACGGGCAGCGGGTGTTGGAGCATTTTCTGTACGACGTCGCCGGTTGCCGGCCGACCTGGACGATGGTCAACATCGTCGAGGATCAGGTCGAGCGGATTCGCGCTCTCGTTGGTGGGAAACGCGCGATCTGCGGGCTGTCGGGTGGCGTCGACAGTGCGGTCGCGGCGGCGCTGGTGCAACGCGCGATCGGTGATCGGCTCACGTGTGTGTTCGTCGACCACGGCTTGTTGCGCAAGGGTGAAGCCGAGCAGGTCGAACGTGACTTCGTCGCGTCGACCGGCGTACGGCTGAAGGTCGTCGATGCGGCCTCGCGGTTCCTGTCTGCTCTCGACGGTGTTCGCGATCCGGAAGACAAGCGCAAGATAATCGGCCGCGAGTTCATCCGCGTTTTCGAGCATGCCGCGCGTGAGGTGGTGGCGGAGTCGGAAGCGCATGGCGAGACGGTCGAGTTCCTGGTGCAGGGGACGTTGTATCCCGATGTCGTCGAGTCCGGCGGCGGCGAGGGCGCAGCGAACATCAAGTCGCATCACAACGTCGGCGGGCTACCGGACGACTTGCAGTTCCAACTCGTCGAGCCGTTGCGGACACTGTTCAAGGACGAGGTACGGCGGGTGGGCGAGGAGTTGGGCTTGCCGCCGGAAATCGTTTGGCGGCAACCATTTCCCGGTCCGGGGTTGGCGATTCGTGTCGTTGGCGCGGTGACGGCTGATCGGCTGTCGGTGTTGCGCGAAGCCGACGCGATCGCGCGTGCGGAGTTGTCGTTGGCCGGCCTCGATCGGGACATCTGGCAGTGCCCGGTCGTGCTGCTCGCCGACGTACGTTCGGTCGGTGTGCAGGGGGATGGGCGGACGTACGGGCATCCAGTGGTGCTGCGGCCGGTGTCGTCAGAAGACGCGATGACCGCGGACTGGGCGCGGGTCCCGTACGACGTGCTGGCCCGGATCTCGACCCGGATTACTAACGAGGTCCGCGAGATCAACCGCGTGGTGCTGGACGTAACGTCCAAACCTCCCGGTACGATTGAGTGGGAGTAGGGCGCCGCTCATGCCAGCGGTTTCTGCCGTGAGTTGCCCGTCTGACTGAGCCAAGGGCGAGGAGGCCGCCGGGTGTCGCGCTGGGTCCTGGGCTTCCTTGACACGCGCATACGCCTTATACGGTTGATCTTGGCGACGACCGCTGTCGCGTTGCTGATACTTGGATGGTCCATCGGACCGTACGTCAGCAAACATGATTGGGCCTGGGTCGCGAGCCATCATCAAGACTTCCAACGATTGGCGGCGATCCCCGCGGCCGTTCTTGCCTTCCTCGAAGCGCTGCGTGCGAGCCTTCAGCAGCTCGCGGTCGAGCGAGCAAAGGACGTGCAAGAGCAATTCGATGAGATCTTGGTGGAGCTGGAGAACGCATGTGCTCTCAACGGACTTCCATCCCGGACCTATCACTGCGGGATCACTGTGTGGCAACTCCAGAAAATCACGCGGGGAGACCGAAAGCAGGGTGAGAATCGTCCTCGTCTCAAGACCGTGGCAATCAGAACGGTTCGGTACAAGCGCCGCACATCCGGGCTTCGCTGGCGGCTTGGAATGGGCGTCATCGGAATGGCTCTGAAGGACAACACTCGGCTCGCGGTCGATGTAGATGAGGCATGGAAGCCGCTTCGGAACTGTGGGGCCGCGACCTGGGACGCGCAGCCAGCGGAGGTGAGGCAAGGGCTCAGCTATGCGGAGTTCCAGACGGCTGTCTCCGGAGCGGCCGGCTCCGACGAGCCTGCTGGCCAGTTCGTCCTTGCGGTACCCGTTTGGAAGGCGGACAAGCCTGTCGGCGTGGTCGCGCTCGATACGCCACCCGAGATGGCGCCAGCGGCGCGGGAATCGCGCGTCCCGGACCTGTTGTACGCCGTCGGGACCTACGTCCTGGTGCGCTGACAAAAAATGTCGGAGGTGTCGTGCACCCTGCTGTAGTGCCGAAAGGAATACTCTCCCCTAGTAGCAGGAGGAGCTAACAATGGCGGCAATCGGCAATGCGTCCGGGCGTAGTTGGACGAGTGTCGGGCCCGGCATCTGGAAAGGCGTTTCGCAGATCAGCGAACGAGCAGCCCGCGAGTTGATGGCCGAGCGTCTAGACACTTCTGGATCGCGGGCTACGGCCTCGCGTGTACGCCGGCAACGGAGAGCGTCCTTGAAGTCGCGCGAGTCCGGCTGAGCCGGCATCGCGTGGCTTTATGGATCGACCGACCACGCTCCGGGCAGCAGTGGGGGTTTCCGGCCGTTGCGGGGGGTCCCCGTGGATCGACGCCCAATAGTGCATGGGACTCATGTGCGAGTGGATCGTCTGCGCTTGGCTTCGCCAAAGAGAGCCGCTTAGGGTCAGCCTTGCTCGACGTAGGCCAGCAGGAACGTAAATCCGACGACGAGCACCAGCGTCACGTAGAAGAAGATCGCCCAAAGACGAGCCTGGGGTATGCCCCGATCCTCGGCGTAGGTCTGTACGAGCGGAGCGATCATCCGGCGGAGCGCGGCAACGGCGGTCAGGAGCAGCAGGAAGAACAACAGTCCTTGATCGACGCGGCCTAACCCGTAGGCGATGCCGTAGAGGGCGAGCATTTCGGTTAGGAGCGCGAAGGCCAGCATGACCGAAACGGCCAACAGCTCGGTGAGTGCGGCCGGGGCATCTTTCGCGTCCTGAACGCGCCGTACGGGTACGGCAAAGGCCGCGACGAGCACGACCGGAACTACTCCGGCGACGACCGTGGCAACGTCGTGAGCGCGGGCGGGGTCATAGGCGAGCGTCGCGAGCGTCATAGCGGCATACTTGCTGGTTTCCGATGGCTAGCTGGGCCGACACGCGCGGGTAAGCCGTTCCACGGCGCTGACAAGTCGGGTGAACGACTGCGGCGCGTAGGGGCGCGCCACTATCGTCGGTTGCAGGACGATGTCTGCCGACGTGCGTGACGCTGCAGACCGGCTGCGCCCGTACGTCGCCGGTCTCGTCCTCGACTGGCTCCATCACACCCCCCATGTCCGGCATCGCCGGATAAACGGCTCACTCGCGTTCGTCGACATCTCCGGCTTCACCGCGCTCACCGAACGCCTTGCGGCCAAAGGAAAGGTCGGGGCCGAGGAGATGCGCGAGCTCCTCGACGCCACCTTCGCGTCACTGCTCGCGCGCGCCTACTGCTACGGCGCATCGCTGGTCAAGTGGGGCGGCGACGCCGTACTGCTGCTGTTCGAAGACGCCGACCACGCGGCGTTGGCGTGCCGGGCCGCCGACGATATGCGCCGCACCATGCGTCAGGTCGGCCGGCTGAAAACCAGCGTCGGCAATGTGCAGCTGCGCATGTCGGTCGGCATCGACAGTGGCGAGTTCGACTTCTTTCTCGCCGGCACCAGCCATCGCGAGTTGCTCGTCGCCGGTCCGGCCGCGACCAACACCGCGCTCATGGAGCAGACCGCGGCAGCCGGCGAAATCGTCGTCAGCCAAGCCACCGCCGCGCAACTTCCGACCGGTTGCGTCGGCGATGCGAAAGGCCCGGGATTCTTGCTCCGCAAGGCACCGGAAGCGCACCAGCGATCCCGCTACTGGATCCACCACCCCGACATCGATCCCGGCGACGCGTTGGAGCCATCGATTCGCGAACAGCTACGTGCCGGCACCGAAGACAGCGAGCACCGGCAAGTCGCCATCGGCTTCGTCGAAGTCAGCGGCATCGACGACCTGCTCCGCCAGCAAGGCCCCGGCGCGACGTCCGCGGCACTGAACGACCTCATCGTCCGGATCCAGGACGCGTGCAACCGCCATCGCGTCACCATGTGGGACACCGACATCTCCGTCGACGGCTTCAAGGTCATGCTCATCGCCGGCGCACCGCGCGGCACCGGCCACGACGAAGACGGCCTCGTCCGCGCCGCCCGCGCGATCCTCGACCAGCACACCGGTCCGATCCGGCTGCGTATCGGGGTCAACCGCGGCCGCGTGTTCACCGGCATCTTCGGCCCGCATTTCCGCCGTACCTGGGCAGTCAACGGTGACGCTGTCAACCTCGCCGCCCGCGTCATGGGCAAGGCCGGCACCGGCCAGCTGCTCGTCACCGACGCCACTCTCGAACGGGTAGCCAGCGCGCTCGACACCGAGGCCGTCGAGCCGTTCACCGTCAAAGGCAAGCAGGAACCGATCCACGCGCACCTGGTCCGCTCCGTCGGACCCGCAAACACAACAGCGTCGTCAGCCACACCGTTCGTCGGGCGCAAGGCCGACCTCGACCAGTTGCGTGAGTACGCCGACACCGCCCGGCGCGGCTACGGCGGACACGTCGCGATTCACGGTGACGCGGGCATCGGCAAGACCCGTCTGGTCGAACAGCTGTGCTCGACCCTCGACAACACCTGGTCGATCCACCGTGGCTTCGGCGACGACTACGAGTCGGCCACGCCGTACTTCGTCACCAGCAACCTGCTCCGCGACGTCGTCGGGGTCGCGTGGGACGCGCCGGACGAGGACGTCGTACGTCGGATCACCAGCGCCGTGCCGCAACTGTCCGACTGGTTGCCGCTGCTGCTCGCTGCGTTCGGCATCGACGTCGCCGACAACGAGACGACCCGCTCGGTCGGCGCCGAGTTCCGTACGGCGCGGATAGGCGCGCTCGTCGTCGAGTTGCTGACCGCGCTACTGCCCGGCCCGTCGATCCTCGTCGTCGATGACGCGCACAGCGCGGATGCGGTTTCGCTGGATGTGCTCGCGCGGATCGCCGATGCCACGCCGTCGCGACCGTGGCTGTTGCTGACCCTCGGACGTACGCCGCTCGCCACCGACGACGCGCATGTCGTAACCGTCGAGTCGCTGTCCGACGCCGAGGCGCACGACCTCGTTGTCACCGGCGGCGGCAACGCGTTTCCCCCGCACGTCGTGCATTCGGTCGTCGCACGCGCGCAAGGGAATCCGCTGTTCCTCCGCGAGCTCACGACCGCGGTTGCGCGGGCCGGCTCCGACGACCTGCCGGACACGCTTGAAGAGCTGCTTGCCGCGGACATCGACGCCCTCGCGACCGAGTTGCGCCAACTAGTCCGGGTCGCCGCCGTGCTCGGTCAGCGCATCGATGACGAACTGCTGACCGACCTGCTCGGCGGAACGCCCGTCGATGCCGGTACGTGGCGCAGCCTCGACCGCTTCTTCGTCACCGAACCGACCGGTGAGCGAGCGTTCCGGACGAAGCTGCTCCGCGATGCGGCGTACGAAGGCTTGCCGTACCGCCGCCGGATGGACTTGCACGGGCGCGCCGCCACGGCGATCGCGGCCCGCGCGCGCGGCCGCGAGAGCGATGTCGCGGAATCGTTGTCGCTGCACACGTCGGCGGCCGGCCGGTACGACGACGCCTGGCGCTACTCGATGCTCGCCGGCGACAACGCGCGAGCGGTGCACGCGCACGCCGAGGCGTTGGTGTTCTTCACCCGGGCCCGGCAGGCCGCCCGTCGCCTACCCGATGTCGGCGCGGCCGAACTTGCCGCACTCTGCGAGTCCATCGGCGACGAGCAGGCGCGGTTGGCCGAGTTGGGGCCGGCCCTCGACGCTTACCGGGAGGCGCGCCGGCGGGCGCCGGATTCGGCGCTATTGCTGAAATCTCGGGTTGCATTGAGCGCCGGGCTCGCCGTCGAACGGGCCGGCGCCCGCAGTCGCGCGGCCCGCTGGTTGGCGATCGCGCAACGCGAAGCGACCTCGGCCGACACCGCGGAACTCGCCGCTCGGATCGCGGTCGAGCGCGCGTTCCTGCGTTACACCACGGGTCACGACGCGAACGCCGCGGCGCTCTGCCGGCAGGCAATCGAGCAAGCCGAGCCGCTCGGCGCCGACGACGTAGTCGGGCGCGCGCTGCACCTGATGGATTTGATCGACCTGCGGGCCGGCCGCGGCAGTGACGAGCAGCGGGTACGGCGGGCGCTCGCACTGTTCGAGCGATGTAATGACCTGCCGCGTCAGGCCGGCCTGTGGAACCACCTCGGCATCGCGGCGTACTACCGCGGCGAGTGGGACATAGCGGTCGCGCATTACCGGCGGGCGCAGGCCGTGCACGAGCGATCCGGCGACGAGTGGAGCGCGGCGATCGCCAGCGCGAACATCGGCGAGATCCTCGTTGACCAAGGACGGCTCGACGAGGCCGAGCCGATGGTCACCGAGGCGCTGCGGGTCTGGCGCGCATCCGGTACCTCGTCCGACATCGGTTTCGGCGCCGCTCTGCTCGGCCGCCTCGCCGGCCGGCGCGGCCGGTACGCCGACGCCCTGGCGTTGCTCGCCGACGCGGAGACCGCTTACGCCGCGAAGGACGAACGGGCCGAACTCACCGATGTCGAGCTGCGCCGTGCCGAAGTCCTGCTGCTGCGCGGCATCACGGTGCAAGCCCTCGTCCATCTCGACCGCGCGCAGGACCAGCTGATGGCGGCGCTCCGGCTGGCCGGGCGGGGCGCGCCGAGCACCTTGCCGCCGCTACCCGTCACTGCCGCGCTGCACCGGTTGCGGGGCTGCGCCAACGCGCAGCTCGGCAACCGTACGGCGGCGGTCACCCTGTTGGACGAGAGCATCGCGGTGGCCCGCGCAACCGACTCGGCACACGAACTCGCGCTCGCGCTCGCTGCCCGTGCGTGGGTCGACGGTGACGAGAGTCCGGTAGCCGCCGAACTCCTGACCCGGCTCGGGATCGTCTGGACGCCGACCCTGCCGGCGAAGTCGATCGCCGTACCCGAGCAGCGACGCGACGAGGTCAGAACCAGCTCGAGTGCGGGTCACCCGCTGGCAACTTGAACGTGATGACCTCGTTGCCGGCGTTCTTGCCGCGCGAGCTGACGCACGTCACCGTGCGCTTCGTCGTGCAGTCCGGCAACAGGCCGGTCGTCGTGGTGTTGCCGAACTTGTCGACGAACTCCTGACCGACCGGCACGTCCAGGCAGATGTCCATGAATGGCGCGCCGTTGTTGGGAATCTGGTTCACGTAGACCTTGGGCAGCGTCATGGTCACGGTCTTCGACCGGGTCGTTACCGCGAAGGTGACGACCGCGCCCAACGGCGGTTCGCCGCTCGCGTCGCAAGCGGGGAACAGCCCGGTGGCGTTCGTCCCCTTGACCGTCGTGGACAGGTGGTCGGCGCTCGGACCGGCGTTCGCGTTGACGGATGCCAGCGTCGTCCCGTTCTTGTCGCCGAGGGTGCCGCTGTTGCATGCGGTGCCGGCTACGCAGGGCACCAACGACTGCACGATGTCGAACGCGTCCGTTGTCACTGATGCGTACCCGGGCGTCGTCGCGGTCAGCGTGTCCGTCGCGCCGTAGTCGCTGAAGGTCAGGTTCGAGAACGTCGCCGCACCCGCGACCGCGGTGGCAACCGAACCGGTCGAGAGCAGTCCGAGCCCGTCGGTAACCGTGAGCTCGCCGGTGAACGAGCCAACCGCGACGCCGCACGGGTCGACGACCGAGAGGATCGGCCCGGGCGCCATCGCGGCGTTCCATTGCGTTGTCGTCGGTTGCCGGGTGATGGTGAGCGAGCCGCCACCGGTGGTCGTCCCGGGTGCCGGATCTGCGGGTTGGAAGTCGTTCCCGCTGCCGCTGAAATCGTTGGATTGCTTGACAAATGTCGGCCACGCGGCGTTGCAGGCGCCGGTCGCCGGCGTCGTCACGCGAACCGTGACGGTGACGCTCGAGCCGGGGGCGATACCCGACCCGGTGGGTCCGGTGCTGGTCACGAGCACGTTGCCGCCGGAGTCCGCCGCGTGGAACGTCGAGACGTTCGTGCTCATCGAGCCGAGACTGAAGCCGGTCGGGGTGACGATCTTCGCCGAGCCGAACGCCTGCGGGCTGTGCGCGTCGTTCGTGAGCATGAACGCGAAGTCGTACGGCGTGGACGCAGCGAGGGCACCGGTTACCGCCGTGCCGGCCGTCGTTGCGACCGACAACGACTCGTGGAACACCTTCTTCGGCGCGGCCGCCTGCCCCGAGCCAGCAGTGACACCGAGCGACAGAAGCAAACCGGCCGCGACCGCCATCCGGAGTATCGATGCACGCGTCATCCGGGCCTCCCGACCTCGGCCAGCTCCGCCTCGTCAACCTCGCGCTGTTCGGGGATGACGACCTCGCGCGCCGGGTGGGTGCGCTTCAGCCGCGTCGTCATGCCGGACACGAATCCGGACGACAGCGGCGTTTCCGTCAACGCCTCGAGGAACGCGTCACCGTCGATCCGCCACAGCCGGCTCGGCTCGAGCGCGGTCACCGTCGCGGTCCGCGGAATCCCTTGCAACAAGCCGATTTCACCCACGTACGACGGCGCGCTCATGTAGCGGATGTGGTGGTCCTTGCGACCGCGTTCGCGCCGGCCGGTGACCTCGACCTTGCCCTCGACGAGGACGTACAACGCGTCGGCCGGCTCACCTTGGCGGAGCACCGTCGTACCGGCTTCGAGCACGAGTTCGGTCGAGTTCTTCGCCAGCCGTTCGAGCACCGGCTGCGAGGCCGCGGCGAAGATGTCGAGCCGCTGGAACACCCGCACCCGCGGCGCGAGGTCGGCGGCGGTGACCGCCGACAGCCGGTCGAGCGACGCGAGCTTCGGATAGACCACGACGACGAACGCCGGTACGACGAACGCGCTCAGCAACAACGTCGCGTTGAGCCCGGCGAAGTTGAGCAAGAACGGGGTCACGAACGCACCGAGCGCGAGCCCGCCGATGATGAGCGCCCAGAAGACGCCGAAGACCCGGCTGATCATGTCCGGTGCGAGCGAGCGTTGCAGCGCGGTCATCGCCAGCACATCGACGATAAGCGTTGCGATGCCACGCACGATCTCGATGCCAAAGGCGACGCTCGGCGAATGCACGACGACGAGCAGCGCGGTCGGCGCGGCGTACCCGACCATGCCGGCCGAGAGCACGAGGGACAGTCGAGGCAGTGCCGCCAGCCGGTTGACGAACGCGGCCGCGATGACGCCACCCACGCCGAGCGCGACGAGCAGGTAACCGTAGTTGGGGCCGGTGCCCAGCCGATCCTTGCTGACAAAAAGGAACAGCACGGTGTCGACGCCGTATAGCGCGGTCGTCACGACCGTGAACGACGTGAGCAACATCGCGGTCGACGAGCCGACGATGGCCCGCAGGCCCACTGCCATCTGCTTGAACGGGCCGCCGTCGCGGGTGACATCCGTCGGCACGCTGCGCGCTTTCACCCGGGACAGCAACAGCGCCGAGATGACGAACGTCACCGAGTCGATGCCCATTACCGTCGCCGGGCTGCCGAGCGCGAGCACGATCGCGCCGACGGCGGGGCCGGCGATGATGGCGACGTTGTTGATGGTCTCCATCAACGCGTTGCCGGCGGCAAGGTCCTCCTCGCCGAGCAGTTGCGGCACCATCGCGGCGGTCGCCGGGTTGTACGTCGTACCGACCAATGTGTTGATGCCGGCGACGAGCAGGGCGACCCAGGCGGCGGTATGCGTGGCCGCGATGACCGTCATCCCGATCATCGTGCCGACCCGGATGAGGTCGGCCGTGATCATCACGTGAATGCGCTCGAACCGCTCGGCGATGACGCCGCCGTACGGCGAAGCGCAGAAGGCCGGAATCATCCGGGCGAGCGTGCCGGCTGACACCCAGGCCGCGGAGTGCGTCTGGTTGTAGACGTAGACGATCAGGGCGACGTTGTAGGCCCAGTCACCCATCGCCGATTGGGTCAGCGCCCCGGTGAGCAAACGGAAGTCACGATTACGCAGTGCCCGGCGATACGACGGTGCTGCGGACTTGCCCATGAGTCCTCCCCGTTTGGGGAGTCTTCTGCATAGACGCGTAACCCGGCAGGTCACAAATGACCAACATTCCGTGGTCAGGCATCTCAACGCGGACGAGCCAGCGCCCCCAACTCGACACTCATTCCCTCGGCCGCGACAAACGTGTCGACGGCGGCGCCGCGTACCGTTCGCGCGACGTCGTCGAGTTCGGCGTCGGTGCGTTCGGGTGCGTGGTGGAACAGCGCCAGCCGTCGCGATCCGGCCGCTGCCGCGAGCGCGATGGCGTAGTCGACCGCGGCGTGCCCGAGGTAGTTCACCGCCGGGAACTCAGCGGCGAGGAATTGCGCGTCATGGATCAGCAGGTCGACATCGGCGGCGAGTTCGAGCGCGACTGGATGGATCTCGCCGAGGCCATCCGTGCCAGGACCGACCGATGTCGGCCAATGGTCGGACAGGTACGCAATCGTGTAGCTGCCGTCGGTGATCCGGAACCCGAACGTCTGCCCGCCTTTGTGCGGGATCTCGCGGGCGAGCACGTCGTACCCCTCGATGCACTGCCACCCGGGCCGCACCGCGCTGAACCGCCAACCCGCGCCGAGTTGTTGCGGCTCGATGGGGAAGTGCGGCGGTGACAGACCGCGCGAAAGCGTTCCGAGCGCGTCGCCGTCGGGCGCCGGCAGTACGACGTCGACCCGCGCGCCGGGCATCCCGCCGGACCGGAAGAACGGCAGCCCGTGCACGTGGTCCCAGTGCAGGTGGCCGAGCAGGATCGTGCCGTCGAACGGCGCGCCGTCCAGCAACGCGGTGACCGTGCGCAAACCGGTACCCGCATCGAGGATCAGTCTCGGCGGCTCACCGGACCGGGTGATCGCGACGCACGACGTATGCCCGCCGTACCGCACGTAGGCGAGGCCGGGTGCGGGCGTCGAGCCGCGTACGCCGCGGAAGTGAACGTCCATCGGTTCGGAGGGTGACACAACGCAACCCGGTGCGCGCGATGTTCGGCAAGCTCTGTCCGGAAGCCGACTGATCGGTACGTGAACGTGCGTTAGGTGCGCACTCCGCGCCAGGTCTCGCAGACCAGCGGCAGCACGAACTCGCCGGCCGGCGCGATCGCGCGGACCCGCGCGACTAGCGCGTCCCGCTCTTCGGCCGGCAACAGGATCACCTGGCTGCGCGATACGACGAACGCGACCAACCGGTCGGCGTCATACGACGGCGCGTGCGAGAACAGCGAGCGCACCGGATCACTGAGGCCGTCGACGCCGG
>JAVEEG010000025.1 GCA_030840585.1 Frankiaceae bacterium
GCCGAGACCGACGACGACATGCAAGAACGCCTGATCAACTGGGGCTACGTGATGGGTGACACGGGCCTGCGACGCCACCTCGACCCCAACGCTGCCAAGGGCACCCTCCCCTACCCGAACCGCCCGCTCACCTAGGCGATCGGCAGTTGCAGTTCGGTCAGCAGTTCGCTGGTGCGTTCGGTCAGGTAGTGGCTGCGTAGCTTCAGCTCGGGTTCGGCGCCGAATCGCAGGTAGACGGTCCGCGCCGCGCCGTGTTGTTGAAGCCCGGCGGTGCGCAACCACTGGCGCAACGCGCGGCGGGATCGTTCCAGCCCGGCGTAGCTGCCGTGATGCAACAGCGTCGCGGCTCGAACGCTCGGCAGCGTCTCGACGGTGAATCGGCCGGTCGCGCCGCGCCGTACCGGCACGTACACGGACGCCTTGCGGCCGCGGGTGGCGGCGAGCATTCCGGGCGGCAGCGGCGCACGCGCGTTCGCTGATTGCACCCGGCGTTCCAGGTCGTAGAAGGCGTGCTCGACACCAGTGGTCGCGTCGACCATCGCGAGCGCGACCCGCATCGCCGGCACGACTCTGACGACGACGTCCGGTCCGGCGCCGCCGGCGAGCTGTACGCCGAGGACGCGCAACTGGCGCTCCAACTCGCGGCGCTGCCGTTCGAGTGCGGCCCGGTGCACGCGCAGTACGTCGGTGAGGTCGGAGCCGTCGGCGACGAGGTCACGGATGGCGTCGAGACCCATGCCGATGTCGCGCAACGCGAGAATGCGTCGTAGCTGGGGCAGTTGGGTCGGCGTGTACATGCGGTAGCCGGACGACGGGTCGGTCCACGCCGGCCGGAAGACACCGTGCGCGTCGTAGTCGCGCAGCACTTTCGCGGAGACACCCGCGACCGAAGCGAACGCGCCGACGCGCATCATGTGTTGCAGCGTAGCGATGCTTGACCTTCACCCAAGGTAAAGGTTGACGCTAACCCGCATGCACCGGATCCGCATCGGCGCGCAGCTGCACCCGCAGCACGGCGACTACCCCGCGCTGCGTCGCGCCGCGATGGCGGCCGAGGACCTCGGTTACGACGCCGTCTTCAACTGGGACCACTTCTTTCCGCTGTACGGCGACGGGGATCGACACCTCGAGTGTTGGACGGTGCTCGCGGCGTGGGCCGAAGCGACCGAGCGAATCGAGCTGGGGCCGCTGGTGACGTGCAATTCCTACCGCAACCCGAACCTGCTCGCGGATATGGCCCGTACGGTCGACCGGATCAGTGCGGGCCGGCTGGTACTCGGGCTGGGCGCGGGTTGGTTCCGACGCGACTACGACGAGTACGGCTACGAGTTCGGCACGTGGACGTCTCGGTTCGACGCGTTGACCGCGTCGTTGCAGGTGATCGAGCAGCGGCTCGCGCTGCTGGATCCGCCGCCGTACCGGCGGGTGCCGGTGTTGATCGGCGGCGTCGGCGAGCGGCGCACGCTGCCGCTGGCCGCGCGGCACGCGACGATGTGGCACGCGATGTTCCCGGAGCGACCGGCGGAGATCGCGCCGAAGATCAAGCGGCTGCACTCACTGTGCTGCGAGCTGGGCCGCGACCCCGCGACGATCGAATGCTGGGTCGGCGTCGAGCCCGACGATCTGGATCGCTTTCTCGGCGAGGACGCCGAGGCCTATGTGGCGATGGGCTTCACCGGGTTCAGCCTCGGCTTCAACGGGCCGGACTGGGACCCGGCGTCCGGCCGGCGTTGGCTCGAATGGCGAGCACATGCTTGACGAGACCGAGCAGGATTCGGGCCACGCATCCAGAACTGCGGGTCATCGTCGTAACGAGGAGGACTTGTGCCCAGAAGGTTGCTCGCCATCGGGATTGCCGCGCTGGCGACCGCAGGTAGTGGTGTCGGCGCGATCGTGACGGCGGCGGCTCCGGCTGCCGCGCACGCCGGCTGCGTCGGTGATTTCCAGTCGCGGACTCAGTTCAACAAGTCGCAGAACGCCCCGAGTGTCACCTACAGCCCGCCGAACATCACCATCTACGAGGGCAACATCTTGCTGCTCGCGACCAACGAGTCGCAGTACACGTTCCTCTTGCTGGACTGCGTCGCCGCCAATCCGGCTAGCCAGGGGTGACGGTGTTGGTCTGAGCCCCCGGCCCGTACCCAACTTGGTTCCACGCCCTGACGGTGAACGTGTACGTCGCACCGTTCGTCAGGCCGGTGATGTCTGCGTATGTCTGGTTCGGCGGCACCTCGACGATGCCGTTGGGCGTGTTGACCGTGTACTTGGTCAGCGGTGCGCCGCCGTTGTCGGCCGGTGGGCTCCACGTGACGTGGGCGGTGCCATTCCCGGCGGTCGCCTGGGCGTCGTTCGGGGCACTCGGCGTGCACGCGGGGACGACAGCATTCGACACCGCGGCGCGTGACGTGCCGGCCGCACTGCGCGCGTAGAACGAGAAGGTGTACGTGCGGCCGCGCTGCAAATTGATGATGCGGTCGGTCATCGTGCCGCTGTAGACGTCTTCGTCCTGGCGATGGATCCCATCGTTCGCGACGACGGTGTAACTGACGACGGGATACGGCCCGGACTGCGCGGGGGCTCGCCACGAGACGTCCACCGCGTCGCACATGTTCGACAGCGAGGCGCTGACCGAAGTAGGCGGTGACGGTGCCGCCGGTGGCGTCGTACCCACCGGCTGTAGGTGGAACGCGTAGAGACCAAATCCGCCCGTCAGCAGTTGCCCGTTGACGACCGTGATCTGGTCCATCTGCACCCGCGGGCCGGCGACGTACGAACCCCAGAGCCGGTGACACGTCGCGGCGCCGCACCCACCGGCGGCGAAGGCTTCGACCCGCCCGGAGCTCGTACCGATGTAGACGACGTTGCCGGCGACGGTCGGCGACGAATATGCGTACGCCGCCGGGGCCTTCCACAGCAGCGTTCCGTCGCTTACCCGGAACGCGTAGAGAGTGCCGGGTGGGTCGCTGCTTCCCGGCGGCGCGGGGGCTCGCTGCGAGGCGATGGTGTAACCGATGCCGTTCGCGACCGCTATCGGTGACAACGCGCGGTCGTTGTCGATGTGCTTGCTCCATGCGGGTACGCACGGACCGGTCGCGCATCGCTGGATCGAGTAAGCGATCAGATTGGGGTAGCCGGTCGCGCTCGCGTTACCGCCGAGGAGCACGAGCCCCTTGCTCACCGTCGGGCGGAACGCGTTCAGCGCGTTGACGATGACATGCCACTTGACCTGGCCGGTGCGCGCATCAAGCGCGTACAGCGACTGGTCGTGGTTTGCACCGACGTAGAGCACGCCGTTGGACAGAGCGGGGAAAGACCCTTGCGTGTATCCCTCGCCTCCATTGGCGCCGGTGTCGTTGGGATCCGAGAACGTCCACCGGATCTTCCCGGTGACGACATCGAGCGCGTAGAGCCGGCCGTCGTCGCCGCCGGCGTACGCGAAGCCGTTGCCCGGCGCGGTCAACGTCATGACCTGCCCGACCTGGTCGAGCTTGCGGGTCCACAGCCAGTGGCCCGAGTTCGCGTTGAGGGCGACCACCTCGCCGGGAAAGTATCGATACGAGAACAGCCGGCCCGCGCTCAGTGCCTGCGCGCTCGACACCACACTGGCGAACCACTCGGCCTTGCCCGTCGAGGCGGACAGTGCGCAGAGCCTGCCGCCGCAGTCACCGAACACGACCCCGGCGCCGGCCAGAACCGGAGCGGTGTACGTCGCGTCCCGCCGCACCCATTGCGGCCGCAGCGCGTGGACGTTCGCCGCCGTGATCGTCGACTCGGCCGGGTTGTCCGCGGTGTTGGCCGCGTCCATGCGGACGAGTGGCCACGCGGCCGATGTAGTCGAACCGCTCGCGGGTGCCACCTGCATGGCCGCCGCCAGACCTACCACCGCCGCGACAAGTGCCGATCTGCGCATGCTCGCTCCCCGTGTATCGGCGCCCGATGTCAACCCGACATTCCGCTTCGTCCAGTATGTCAACCAACGAGCCCGCACGTACCCGCGCCGGCGACCGGTTAGCCGTGCGGTTAGTCAGCAGGGGCTCAGCCGAACACCTACGGAATGTCGGCGCGCCTTCCTTGCCTCGCCGCATGCCCTGCCTCAGCAAGTTCTACGGGATCAGCATCTACATGTACTGGGCTGATCACGAGCCGGCTCATTTCCACGCGTTCTATGCCGGTGACGAAGCCCAAGTTCTGATCGAGACGGGCGTGATTCTCGCCGGATCGCTGCCGCGTACCGCAGCTCAATTGGTCCGCGAATGGGCGGCGGTCCGGCGAGCCGAGTTACTCGACGACTGGCGGCGTGCGCAGGCCCGGCAAGAGCTTCTGCCTATCGACGGCCTTCGGTAGGCTGGTTACGTGAACCAGCTAGCGCGCGTCAACGACGCCGAGCGCCTCGATGGGTTCGCCGTCCGGCTCACGTTCACCGACGGGCTCGTCCGAGAACTCGATCTCGAACCACTGCTTACAGACGGCGTACTGGCAGCGCTGCGCGATGCCGAGGTTTTCGCGAGTTTGCACGTCGATCCGATTGCCGGAACGATCGCCTGGACGAACGGCGTCGATCTCGATCCGGACGTCCTGCATGGGGATCACGAACCGGCGCAAGGGCCTGGCCCGCGGCTCCTTAACGAATACCGGCTACGTCCGAGCGCCTAAGAGCGGACCGGCAGCGCGCGGCTAAGCGAAGCGGCGGCGGCGACGCTTGGGCTGGAACACCCCAGCGAAAAGCGTCGGGTCGATGCCTGGCACCGGCCGACCGCTCGCGTACCGGTAGATCAGCGCGCGAGCGTAACTGCCGATCGCGGCGAAGACCATCGCGAGGACAAGGAAGCCGGCGGCCCCGGCAAGGACTAGCACCACACCAATTACCGTCCCCGCGGTTGACCCACTATCGACCGCGATGGCACCGACGACCATGGCGGCAACCGGCAGGACCGTCAGCGCGAATTGCATGAAGCCGTAGCGCAACGTCGTGCGCAGGCTGGTCCCCCACGTCGCCTTGATCAGGTGCGACGACCTCTTCACCGACTCAATCGGACCGAGGTCTTCGGCGACGAGCACCGGTACGACGAGGAACGACGCGATCGCCCAGGCGAGACCGCCCAGGAAGCCCAAGATGCTGCCGATGAAACCGAACCGCTCCTCGATGGCGCGAATTGCGATACCGACCGTCGCGGTGAGCAGACCCCACCGGACGATCGGTCCGCGCAGCGCCCACGCCGATCGAAGGCAGCCGCCGAAGGTGGGGTCACCGCCATCGGCGCGTATGTTGGCGCCGATCACCAGGGCAGCTTGGAAGTAGATGCCGACGATCGTTGCCCCAAAGACGGCGAGGACTCCACCGAGCACGCCCGACCAGGAGTTGTCGTGAGTCCCGCCGATTGCGGCACCGAGGAACCAGCCCGGCACGAACAAGATGGCCGCGGCTAACAAGCCGGCGACGCTGCCGACCGCCGGCAACCACACCAATTCCCGGTCCTGGCGCAGCATTCGCCAGCTCGCGCTGAGCAGCGCCTTGCCGGTGGGGCGCGATGTCCCGCCGCTCGGCGGCGGCGGAACGCCGTACGAACTGGGTTGCATCGTCACAATTGTCCTTCGTTGCGGCGGATCGAACGTCGGACGAATTGTGTCACCGATGTGCAGTCGGTGCTGGCGAAGCGGCAGTTAGCGGCGCGAGTCGAGGTCGATGACCCGGAGCTCCGGGAGCGTCCTTCCGTGCTTGTCTTCGTACATCCGCGCGTCGGCCGCGGCGAGCAGGTCCGCGGCGCTGCCTCCGTGCGCCGCGATCGCAACGCCGCAGCTGGCCTGAACCGAGATGGCGGCGTCTTTCAGCGTCACCGGTTCGGCCAAGACGTCGTTCACCCGCCCGATGAGCCGGAACAGGGCCTGGTCGTCACCGCCTCTGACGACCAGCACGAACTCGTCACCACCGATGCGGCCGACGAGGTCCGGTGCGCGTACGACCCGGCGCAACCTTTTGGCGACAGCGGCAAGTACTCGGTCGCCGGCCGCATGGCCGTGAACATCGTTGATCTGCTTGAAGCCGTCGAGGTCGACGTACAACAGCCCGACCTGCTCACCGCGTCCGAGCAGGCTGTTGAGGACCGCGAACACTCCGGCGCGGTTTGAGACGCCGGTCAGTGCGTCGGTATCAGCCAGGCGCCGCAACGTCTTGATGGCTGCACCGCGTTCGTGCAACTGATCTTCACGCAACTCGGCATCGAACAGCTGCAACACCCGCAAGCCCGCGTACCGGCACATGGCCGCCGCGATCATGTCGTTGCTCCGGTCGGTCGCATCGACGACCGCGACCACGCCGACGGCGCGAGTCAGCGCGAGGATGGGCCAGAGATCTACGGCGTCACCGAGGGGGTCGACGGGGACGGTCTGCACGGCGGCCGAGCGGCCGTTGAGCGCATCGAGTAGCGGTGTACTGCACGGCATCGCTAGGCCCGGTTCGACCGCCGTCTCACCGGCGATGGCGGCGACCTGTGCGGTGCCGTTCTGTACGGTCACGACGACAGCGGCGCGAGCGACCGCCAGGTGGCGCAGCACGACCGCAAGACCCTCTCGCACCTCCTCCGGGGTCGACGCCGCGTCGATCGGCGCGACCGCTCGATCGATCGCCGCGACAGCGGCGAGGTCAGGCGGTGACGTCATCGCGTATCTCTACTGCGGCGTCGTCAGCCGGGCCTACCTCGAACCAGGCGGTGACGCCGGCCTGGTCGGCGTTGATGTCGATGCCGTAGTCGCTCGCGAGTACGGCAACCAACTGCAGGCCACGGCCAGACTCGGCGTCCCGATCCTCGGCATACTTGCGGTGGGCGACCGGCAGGTCGCCGGTGTCCACCACCTCGACCCGCAGCGTCGTGTCGCCCTCGATGAGGTTCACGGTCAGCCCGGTTCGCGCATGCAGCAGGGCGTTCGTCGCCAACTCGGATAAGCAGAGCAGAACCACATCAAGCGGGTACTGCGGGAGCAGGGCCAGCTGGTCCCGCGCCCACCGGCGTGCCGCCGGTACGGAAGCGGGGACCGGATCGAGAGTTACCGACACCCCACTCAACACACTTCCCCCAGGGGCAATAATCCGAAGGAAGTGTCCCGCTGTGCATAGCCCGTTCGGACTATTGACGGAGCGTGACCGCTAGCGGTGACTGCGCGCCCAAACGAGGCGCCTCCCCCCGGGCCGTCGTGCCGGGGTTGCGGGCGGTGGCCGACTACCTGTTTTGAACGAGGCAGTCATTCTGTAAGGTATCCGGGCTTTCCGGACAAGACCTTAGGGGGACCCATGCGAAACAGCTACCGAGCTGTTGCCTTCGGCGTCATTGCACCGGCCTGCATCAGCACGACCCCGGCGAACCCCGACACACAGACCTGGACCGCGCGGACGATGGCCTCGGTCAACAACGTCAACGGGAGTGCTGCTGTGAACGATGCGACGGAGCACACTCGCCCCGCGCCCACTCCCGTAGACGATGCCAAAGAGCGCCGCCGTCGCCCCGGCCACCCTTGGCTCGTGACGGCGGCGCTGGTCGCCTTCGTTGCCGTCAATGCGATCGTGTCCGCCGCCCTCCGCCGCGACCACCGGCTGAGCTTGATCGTGCTCGCGTTATCGCTGGACGCAGCGACCGGAGTTGTACTGTTTCGCCGCCGCGGCTGAGAGGTCCGGCGCGACGGACCCCGTCGCCTGAATGACGGCTGAACACTAGCGACTGCGGCTGAGCGTCACGTCCCGCGTCAGGGCAAGATGTGGGAGTGCAGCTGCCCGTGATGCCGCCGGTGAAGCCGATGCTCGCCAAGTCAGTGAAGGACATGCCGGCGGGCGGTGTGCTGTACGAGCCCAAGTGGGACGGCTTTCGCTGCATCGTGTTCCGCGACGGTGACGAGGTCGAACTCGGCTCGCGGAACGAGCGCCCGCTCACCCGCTATTTCCCCGACATCGTCGACGCGGTCAAGGTCGCACTGCCGGAACGGTGCGTCGTCGACGGCGAGATCGTCATCGCACGGCAAGGGCGGCTCGACTTCGAGGCACTCCAGATGCGCCTTCATCCGGCGGAATCCCGCGTTCGCAAACTCGCGAACGAGACACCGGCCGAGTTCGTCGCCTTCGACCTGCTTGCACTCGGCGACGAGGACCTGACGAGCACGCCCTTCGCGCAGCGCCGGGCGATGCTCGAGAAGCACCTCACCCCGACCGACGCCGTACACCTCACCCCGGCAACGGAAGACGTCGGCACCGCCAAGCAATGGTTCGCCGACTTCGAAGGCGCCGGGCTCGACGGCGTCATCGCCAAGCCCGTGGACCTGACGTACCGGCAGGACGAGCGGGTCATGTTCAAGATCAAGCACGAGCGCACCGCCGACTGCGTCCTCGCTGGCTTCCGCTGGCACAAGAGCGGCCCGATCGTCGGCTCGTTGCTGCTCGGCCTGTACGACGAGACCGGCGCGCTGCGTCACATCGGCGTAGCGGCGTCCTTCCCGATGGCCCGACGCAAAGAGCTCGTCGACGAACTCGCGCCGCTGCGCGACGACGCCGGCACCAACCATCCGTGGTACGCCGAGAAGGGTTGGGGTCCGGGCGGCGCGACCAGTCGATGGAACGCCGGCAAGGACCTGTCGTTCGAGCCGCTACGGCCTGAGCTCGTCGTCGAGGTCGCCTACGACTACATGGAAGGTTCGCGGTTCCGGCACACCGCGCAATTCCGGCGTTGGCGCCCGGATCGCGATCCGAAGAGCTGCACGTTCGACCAGCTCGACCGGCCGTTGACGTACGCGATCGCAGACGTGCTCAGCGCGGGATAGCGGCATCGGCTGAACGGATGAGCCCGAAGCGACATTCCGGTACAACTTGGCCGCGAGGATGGCGCTCCTCCCCGCGTTGAGCGATCATGGCGCCAACGCGTCTGCATCCCAGTGCGTCCACCACAACGGGCAAGGCGGAACAACGCATGCGAGTTCGTCGGGCAACAGCAGTGTTCGTGTCAGTCGCCGCCGCAAGCGTCGGTCTCGGCGTCCCCGCCGCGCAAGCCGCGAAGCACCCGGAGGGCATGGACGTCCGGGCCGCCTCCGCGCACGGTCAGGTCCCTGCGCGCAACGCGAAGAGCCAGACCTCGGCGCGGCGCAGCCCGAACATGCTCTGGCACAACGGCGCGATCATGAACGACGCGCAGGTGACCGCGATCTACTGGGGCGCGAGCTGGAGTGCGAGTGACACGAAGGTCACTCAGCTCGGCCAGTTCTACACCGGCTTCAGCGGCTCCAACTACGCCGCGACCTCCGACGAATACACCGGCACCAACGGCTCGATCGGCAACAGCGTCGGCTACAACGGCGCAATCGTCGACAACTCCGCCGCGCCGGGTGGCGCACCGTCGACCTCGACGATCCTCAACGAGGTCGCGCGGAAGATCGCCAACCCGGTGAGCGACGGCTACTACCCGGTGTACGTCGACACCAAGCGCGGCAGCGCGCGTTACTGCGCCTGGCACTCCTACGGCACCATCAACGGCACGCCAGTGCAGTTCGCGTTCTTCTTCAACCTCGACGGCGATGCCGGCTGCGACCCGCAGGACAGCACGACCGGCCACAGCCAGGGAGTCGCGGCGCTCGGCAACGTCTCCGCGCACGAACTCTCCGAAGCCCGTACCGATCCGCGTAACGGCGGTTGGTACGACGGCAGCGGCGCCGAGAACGGCGACAAGTGCGCGTGGACGTTCAACACCAACTCGGTGAAGCTCGGCTCCGCGTCGTGGAAGCTGCAGGGCGAGTGGAGCAACCACGCCTACGACACCAACAGCGGCTACCCGAACAACTCGGGGCAGAAGGGCTGCCTCGACGGCCACTGATCGCCGGCCGAAGTGTCAGCCGTACGACGCGTCATAGCGCGTCAGGCGTCTGACGCTTCGTCCCTGTGCCGCGCGCGGCTCGGCTGCACCCGCATCGGCTCGCCGTCCATCTTTGGATAGTTGGGCGGGTACGGCGCCTCGCCCAACCCGTGGTCGCGTTCGTCGCGCTCGAACCACTCGAGCAGCGGCGCGATATCGACGCGCACGTCATCAATCCCCGCATGCACGTCGCCGAACTCGGCGAACCGCGCCGGCATCGTCGCGATCGTGAAGTCGTTCGTTTCGGCATCGGGCAGTTCGCCCCACGTCACCGGCGCTGACACGGGCCCGTGCGGAAAGCCACGCACCGAGTACGCCGCCGCAATCGTCCGGTCCTTGGCGTTCTGGTTGAAGTCTAAGAAGACCTTCTCCCCTCGTTCCTCCTTCCACCACGCAGTCGTCACGAGGTCGGGGATGCGGCGTTCGACCTCACGCCCGAATGCCAGCGCGGCGCGGCGTACCTCCTTGAAGCCGTGAGTCGGCTCGATCCGCACGTAGATGTGGATGCCTCGGTTGCCTGAGGTCTTCGGCCAGCCGACCCACCCCAGCTCGTCGAGCACCTCGTGCACCACGACCGCAGCGCGCTTGGCGTCCGCGAAGTCGGTGCCGGGTTGCGGGTCGAGGTCGATGCGCAGTTCGTCGGGGCTCTCGACCGCAGCTCGCCGGGTGTGCCACGGATGGAACTCCACCGTCGACATCTGGACCGCCCAGATCACCGACCCGATCTCCGTGACGCACAACTCATCGGCGGTCCGGCCCGAGGGAAAGCTCACCTCGACCGTCTGCACCCAATCGGGCGCTCCCTTAGGCAGGCGCTTCTGGTAAATCTTCTCGCCCGCTCCGACGCCCTCCGGGAAGCGATGCAACATGCACGGACGCTCATAGAGGGCGCGGACGATCCCGTCGCTGACGGACAGATAATAGTTCGCGACGTCGAGCTTGGTCGCGCCGATAGCCGGAAAGTAGACGCGATCCGGATTGGTGACGCGAATCGTGCGACTCCCCGCTTGGACCTCGACGAACGGCGACGCCATGCCGAGAGCGTGTCACGAAGGCCGGACACGGCGAAGCCATGCGGGCTTTTCGCCGGCGCATGGCCTCGTCGTGCCGTATATGACACACCTGATCCGGCTTGCCGCGCCATGGCACGATCGGACTATGACCGAGCGCGTGGTGAAGACGGACGAGGAATGGCGTCGCGAGTTGTCGCGGGAGGAGTACGCCGTACTCCGGGAGGCCGCGACCGAGCGGGCGTTCACCGGACCGTTGCTGGAGGAGAAGCGGGTCGGGGTCTATCGATGCCGGGCCTGCGGCAGCGAGCTGTTCCGCTCGGACACGAAGTTCGAGTCGCACTGCGGCTGGCCGTCGTTCTACGACCCTGCGGACACCGATGCAGTAACCCTGATCGAGGACCGCAGCCACGGGATGGTGCGGACCGAAGTGCGGTGCGCGACCTGCAACTCACACCTCGGCCACGTCTTCGACGACGCCCCGCAAACCCCGACCGTGGAGTCCCGTCAACCACAATCTGACGGCCGGCGCTTCAACCAGCCGGAAGGACTTGAGGACATGGCGTACCGGTACTGCATGAACAGCATCGCGCTGACGTTCGAGGCCACCGAAGAGTCCGCGCAATAACACCTGCCGGCCCGACTCCCGCCGTATCTTTACCCACGTGGCCGCGCCATCGTCGGACCCTGAGCTGCTGCCCCGCCACGCCCACCGTGCGCTGCTATACGTCGAACGCCTCAACGCCGTCGGCTTCCATCCCACCGCCGATGCCGTCGAGCGCTTCTCGGAGTCGTCCGGTCCTCGCGACGCGGTCTACACCAGCCCGTGGAGCGCCAACCTCGGGCAGATGCTCTCGATCCTCGTCCGCAATAGCGACAGCACCAAGATCAGCGATGCCGAGCCGGTGGTTGAATGGCTGATCCGCATGGATTGGCTATCGCCGTTGAACGCCGCCGGCGGGCTTCGACTGACCGACCTTGGTGCGGCCCTGCTAGCAGGGCTACGCGAGTCGCCGCCGACCTTCGAGCGCTCAGAAGAAGGCTCCACCGCGGTGGTGTTGGACCCATCGGATCCTTTCGTTTACGCCGAGCTAACGCGGTTAATCGCCTCGGCCGGCGAGGCCTTGCTCGTAGACCCTTACTTCAAGAGCGACATGCTGTCGTGGTTGCACGACGCGACGCGCGTCACCCGACTCTTGATGTCGGGTAAGGGGCAGCAGGTGCACGAGGTCGAGTTGGTCGCGCTCCACTTGCATGCGATACAGGGCGCACCCAACGCTGGCCGTGTGGAGATTCGTGCGACGGACTCTGCCGAGCTACACGACCGTTTGTTGATCCCGAGCGACGACATTGTGTCCTCGCTAGGCACGTCGATCACGGGTGTCGGCCGGCATCTCAGTGCGATCGTCCGGATGCCACGCATCGCAAGCGACGCCCTGCGGGTGGAGTACGAAAGACTCTGGAGTGACGCAGAGCCTGTACAGCCGCGCCCGCTCAGACGGCCAACTGACCGGGCGGTGCAACAGGCTGCAGCCAAGAAGGCGTCTGCGCGACCACATCGAAAGAAGGCCGCCAATTAGACCTGCCGAAGCCCGGCGCGCGTTGCCGAGTCCCGCGATCGTGCGCGTCTGAACCGGCATTGCCTTGGGATGAGGTCGGCTAAGTTCGCGGCTGAACACCCTGCAAAGCCCCCGATTCAGTATTGGCGCCAGAATGCCCTCCTCTGAATCACATCCACGCATCAGAGCAGGCCCACGGTGATCGTCGGGATGACGTGTGGTGGTTCGGGCGCGCATCGATTGGCGCGCGCACTCGGCACCTCTGACTTGCCGAGTTATCACACATCGCGCCTCCGACCAATGGGTAGATCGCGGCTAGGTCCTTCCGCTGTCGAACGAAGAGGACGTGCTGGGATGAATGCCGAGAAGGTGTTGGAGTACGCGTTCACACGAGATCACGAGTGGATTGCGCCGCAGTTGCCAGATGAAGCTCCATTTGGCATTACCGACTATGCGCAAGACGCCCTCGGAGACGTGGTCTACATCAACCTACCGCGCGTAGGACAAATAGTAAGCGTGGGCGATCCAATCTGCGAGATCGAATCCGTGAAATCCGTCGTGGATCTACAGGCCCCGGTCTCATGCGAGGTTGTCGGTATAAACACAAGCCTGGAGGCGCATCCCGAACTGCTCAACCAGTCTCCGTACGAGGCTGGTTGGATTGCGACGCTTCGAGTGACCGAGCCTGCGGATCTACGCCTTCTTACGACCTTCATCGGTTACAAGGCGGACGTTCTGCAGGAGATTGAACACGTGCTCGTACTTGATGAAGCCAACCGCATCCGCTACTTCCCGGCGGTCAGGACAGATGAGGGTCTAATCGTCGCGGATTCAGCGCAACTCCGAACGGTGGTCGCTGCCGGCTTCGTAAACGTGGACACCTTGCGGGACCTTGAGGTAGCAGAGGAATTCGAATACCTGATTAACTCGCGTGGGTTAACCGAGGCAGCTATGCAGGATTTTTTCGTGCGTCATCCCGACTTCCTGCTCGGCTCGGACTACGAGGCTGCCTATCCTCAGGTGACATTGCGTAGCTCCGGTCATGAGGACCTTCGGCCGGATTTCATACTCAAACCGCTTGCGGGCGTCTCGTACGACGCGAATATTGTGGAGCTCAAGTTACCGGGCGATCGGATCATCAAGCCGACTCCGCGTCGCGTTGGGCTCTACGCCAGAATTCACGACGCGGTTGCGCAGCTTAGAACCTACGCGCGCTACTTCGAAGAGTCCGAGAACCGCGAATACGTACGCAAAACGCTGGGGTTTTCCGCCATGGTTCCACGTCTCACGCTCGTGATTGGCCGCTCGATCGAGGTCGAAAACAACATTGATGTTCGAGCGGCCATCGGTGCTCTCGCGCCGGTGCAACTCGTTACGTACGGCGACCTTCTCTATCGTTATCGGCGGTCGATCGGGCGGCGCTGACCATGTCTCGCATCGACCAGAGCGGTGGTCGCGGGCGGCCGCAAACCCCGACCGGCGACCGCTACTGCATGAACTCCATCGCCCTGACGTTCGAGCCTGAGTCCGGGAACGGCTAACCCCCTAGGGCGCGGTCAGCAGGATCTGAGTCTCGTAATTGCCGGTGACGCGCATGCTGTGGGTGGTTCCACCGGTACCCAGGAACGGCGGGATGCCGAAGGGCAGGTCGGTGCGCGGCACGTCGGTCGTCGGCAGCGGCGCCGAGGTGGAGTACGGCGACAGGTCCTGCGTGGCCTCAGGCGTGACGTGCGCGGCGGCATCGGCCAGGTGCTGGTTCCAGTTCGTCGCGAGCCCTGTCTGCGCCGACGGGTGGTACACGTTAAGGACGTGCAACGTGGCGCGGCCGGGCCAGTTCGCCACGGCGGTTTGCGCGTGCGACCCAAATGCGATGACGAGGGTAAGCCCCGGGTTGGTGGCCTTCGCCCGGTCGAGCAGCTGGTTCCGGTAAGTGGCGAGCGCGGGATCGGTGACGACCGCGTCGGTGAGATTCGACGACTGGATGCCGTACAAGACGGTGTTCACCATCAGGTACGACGAAGTAATGCCGATCTTGCAGAGGAAGTCCTGCGCGTGCTGCCCCGCGTCCCCGACGAAGGCCCGGCCGGCGAGAATCTCGTCCGTCGCAGGATCCTGGCCCACCGCGAGCACCTTCGCCGTACCGTCCAGCCGGCCTCGGTAGAAGACAGGTCCGAAGCGGGTGTGGAACGGGTTGCCCGGATAGCCGGTGTACGCCGCCAGCGGCGCGCGTTCGAAGAAGCGCGCCCAATGACACGGCGGTCCCGGATCGTGCTTCGGGTAATAGAGCAAGCACAGCAGTTCGTCGATGAGGGCCGGGGACAGTTTCACCGTGTGCAGGTCGAGCGGCTTCAAGTCACGCAGGCGCCGCACGCCGAGGTCTCGTAACTGCTGCGCGGCGTTCGCCGGGAGGTCCAGATCGTGGATGTCCAGGTCGAGCAGCGCCGCCGACGGCACGGTGGCGAGTTCCTTTCGGCGTTCAGGTCGAACCAGGTCGTGGATCGCCTCGAAGCTGGGCTCGCGCATGGAAACCCCCTAGTCAACGCAGCACGGCTCGCGCGAGGGACACTATCGCGCATACCGGGTAGATGTACGGACTCCGAAGATGGCGCTCGTTGACCCCAGGCTGGTCTCGGGACCGACTACAGCCGTTGACGTAGGGACTCGACTTACCCGGTGACTCGTGGCAACCTGCGGCTATGGGCGGCCACCTCGTGCATCTGCTCCGTTCGCTCAACGAAGAGTTGGAGCGCGGCGGCGCATGGGCCGGTGTCGGCATCGTCATCGGTCTCATCGTGGGGTATGCGGTGAAGCCCATCTGGCACGCGTCCGATGTCTGCGTGAGTACGGGAATCGGTCGCGATGTGCTCGGCCACTGCCCGAACGTGCTCGACGGCGAACGGGTTCTCTTCGTCATCGCCGCCGGCGTGGTGTTCGGGATCGTGGCCATGGTCGTGCGATCTCTCTTCACCGGCACTCAGGCCGACAAGTAAGCGGGCGCCGGCGAACAGCTCCGCTTCGGGCTATGTCCGGCATACTCGGCGGATGCACGTAGCGCTCGCTCGCCGGATCGCCGTCACACTCGGCCTCGCTTTGATCGTCGCCGCCGCTGTCCTGATGTTGTGGCCGCTGCGCGCAAACGGCGTCCGCGGCAACGCGTTGCAGCCGCACTACACCAGCTTCGGCTGGTACTCCTACGCCTCGCTCCCCGTGCATCCGACGCACGCCGACTTCATCCGCGCCGGCATCACCGTGCCGCAGGACGTCGTACACGACCGCCGCGTCCTGTCCGCTGGGATCGCCGCGGGCGGCGCCGTAATGCTCGCCGGCGCGGTCGCGTTACGGAAGCGTCGCGACTAGCTCGCTCACTGGCTTGCGCGCCCCGGTATAGAACGGCACTTCCTCGCGCACGTGCCGCCGCGCGGTCGACCCGCGCAGGTGTCGCATCAGGTCGACGATCCGGTGCAGCTCGTCCGCCTCGAACGCGAGGATCCACTCGTAATCACCGAGCGCGAACGACGCCACCGTGTTGGCCCGCACGTCGGGATAGTCGCGGGCCATTTGCCCGTGGTCGGCCAGCATCGAGCGGCGCTCGGCATCCGGCAGCAGGTACCACTCGTACGACCGCACGAACGGATACACGCACACGAACGCCCGCGGCTCCTCACCGGCCAGGAAAGCGGGAATGTGTGACTTGTTGAACTCGGCCGGCCGGTGCAACGCCATCTGCGACCACACCGGCTCACACAGCCGCCCGAGCGACGTCTGCCGGAACCGCTGATACGCGTCCTGCAAGTCACCCGACGTCGGCGCGACCCACCAGAACATGAAGTCTGCATCCGCGCGCAACCCCGCGACGTCGTACAGCCCGCGCGTCTCCACGCCCTTCTCCGCCAGCTGCGCCAAGAGTTCGTCGACCTCGGCCGCCAATGTCTCGCGCGCACCGGGATCGACCGGCCGGGTGACCCGGAAAACGCTCCACATCACGTAGCGCACGAGCTCGTTGAGTTCCTTCGCCCGCTTACCCACACTCATGGGTCCATTGTCGCGCGGGCAAGACTGACCGCATGGGGCGCATCCCACTCGCCGTCCTCGCGCTGTCCGTCGCCGTCAGCGCGTGCACGAACGCGCCACCTTCGACGCACGCATCGCCCAGCGCGACCGCCACCAACCAACGAACCACGCCGCCACCGCAGGCAGGCCTGCCGGACTGGCCGACCTACCACGGCACCACCGACCGAGCCGGCCAGGCAGCCACCGATCCACTCCGCCCGCCACTCAAAGTCGCCTGGCGGCGCAACCTCGACGGCAAGCTCTACGCCCAACCGATCGTCGCCGCGAACACCCTCGTCGCCGCCACCGAAAACAACACTCTCTACGCGCTCGATCCACGCACCGGCGCAGCGAGGTGGTCGAGGCATCTCGCCACACCCGCGCGGCTCGCCGACCTTCCCTGCGGCAACATCGATCCGTCCGGCATCACCGGCACTCCGGCGTACGACGCGAAGAGCGGCCTCGTCTTCGCGGTCACCGAATCGACCGGCGCCAGACATGTGCTCTGGGCGGTCGACGTACACACCGGCAAGGTTCGCTGGAAGCGCGGCATCGACCTCACGACTGGACGCGACCGCAAAGCCGAACAGCAGCGCGGCGCCGTACTCGTCACCGGCGGCCGGGTCGTCGTCGCGTTCGGCGGCCGGTACGGCGACTGCGGCAACTATGTCGGCTACGTCGTCTCGATCGCGACCGACGGCAGAAGGCCGCCGCACCTTTACGCCGTACCGACCGCTCGCGAAGCAGGCATCTGGGCCGCCGCCGGACCCGTGATCGGACCGGGCGGCGACATCTACGTCGCGAGCGGCAACGGCGCCGAAGTCGGCGGACAGTACGACGGCAGCGACTCGGTGATGAGACTGTCGAACACGTTGCAGCGCAAGGCATTCTTCGCTCCCTCAGTCTGGTCGCAGGACAACGCCGAAGACCTCGACCTCGGTGCAATGTCACCGGTCATCGTCGGCCACCGCATCCTCATCGCGGGCAAGCGCGGCATCGTCTACCTGCTCGATCCGAACCTCGACGGCATCGGCGGCCAGCTCGCCAGCATCGACGGCTGCGCGGGCTACGGCGGCGCGGCTTTCGACGGCACCACGGCCTACCTCCCCTGCGCGGACGGTGTGCGCGCGCTGTCGGTCAGCAAATCGAACCGGCTGCGCTGGTCGTGGGGTCCGGTCGCGGGCCTGCTCTCCCCCGCGCTCGCGAGTGGCGTCGTCTACGCGCTCGACCAGGAGCACGGCGCGCTGGTCGAACTCGACGCTCGGACCGGACATCGCCGTGCCCAGATCGCGGTCGGTGAGGTGACCCGGTTCGCGACGCCGGCGCCGGTCGGCCGCTACGTGTTCGTCGGTACGACGTCGGGCGTGGTCGCGGTCGTCGGAACTTCGTGAGAACGTCGTCTGATGGAGTTGGACACGCACCTGCGACACCTCACCGAGCAGGGCCATGGCCTCGCCGACAGCGCGACCGCGGCGGGTCTCGACGCGCCGGTGCCGTCCTGCCCGGAGTGGGCCGCCCGCGACCTCGTCACGCACCAGAGCCAGGTGCACCGGTGGGCGCGCTCGTACGTCAGCAGCGGTCGCAGCACACCCCCGAACGCCGGCGACACACCCGAGCCGCCACCGCCCGACGATGAGCTGCTCGACTGGTTCCGCGCCGGCCACGAGGCACTGGTCACCTCGCTGCGCGAAGCGCCGGCGGACCTCGACTGCTGGTCGTTCCTGCCGGCTCCGTCGCCGCGCGAGTTCTGGGCCCGCCGGCAGGCGCACGAGACCACTATCCATCGGGTCGACGCGGATCTCGCCGCCGGCCGTACGCCGGCGATCGATCCGGCGCTGGCCGCCGACGGCATCGACGAGTTGCTGCACGGCTTCTTCGCCCGGCCGCGCGGCAGTCTGGTCTCCGATCCCGCCCGCAAGCTCGCCGTTCGCGCCGCCGACACGGGCGCCGCGTGGACGATCACCATCGGACCCGACTCGCGGACGAGCACGTCGATCGCCGACCCCGATGCCGACTGCACCGTGACGGGTGACGCCGCTGCTCTCTACCTGTTGCTCTGGAACCGCGGTGGCCGCGACAACCTCACCATCGACGGAGACGCGACGTTGCTCGACCTCTGGCAGGCGAAGGCGATCATCCGCTGGGGCTAACCCGTCAGGCAATCGCGCGCACGTTCGCATAGAAGCGAACTAACGCGCGATTGACGTGGCCACCTGCGCGGCGGCGGCGTAACCGCTGCGAATGCAGGCCGGAATGCCCACGCCGTCGTACGCCGCACCGCACACCGCGAGCCCGGGTACCACCGCCACGGCCGTGCGGATCCGCGCGACCCGGTCGAGGTGGCCGACCGCGTACTGCGGCAGTCCCCCACCCCACCGGGTGAGCCGCGACTCGACAGGTGCCGGCAAACCCGCCAGCGCGGACAGATCGGCGGCCGCGAGCGTCGCCAGCTCCTCGTCCGATCGCTGCAACACCGCCACCTCACCAACGCGGCCGATCGAGCAGCGCACCAACTCCAGATCCGACTCACCGAGATGCGCCCACTTGCAGGAAGAGAACGTCGCCGCCTTGACCGTCCGGCCCTCGACTGCGGGCACCAGAAAGCCGCTCCACTGCGATCCGGACAACGCACCGGCCGGATACGCCAGGCTGACAATCGCGACGCTCGCGTAGTCGATCGCGCCGAGCTCGGCCGCCGCGACCGGCGCGAGGTCCGCGAGCAACCGGGCGGCCGGGGCGGCGGGTACGGCGACGACCATCGCATCCGCATCGATCGCCCGCTCGTCCGTCGTCGGGCCATGTACGACCCGGAACCCGCGAGGCATTCGCTCGATCCGCCGCACCGTGCGGCCGGTCAGCACCTCGGCGCCGGACGCCGATAGCGCGGCGGGCACCAGCTGCCCCAGCCCACCGGTCAACGTCGCGAACACCGGCCCGCCGGCGCCGGCACCCACCACCGCGCGAGCGGCGCGAATGACCGACGGCGTCCTGGCCGAACGCAACATGGGCATCGTCGCGAAGTACGACAAGTCGTCGGCTCGGCCGGCATACACACCACCGAGCAACGGGTCGACGATCCGGTCCACGACCGCGTCACCGACCCGCCGGCGAAGGTACGCACCGACCGCGACATCCGACTCCGGAACATCGCCCGGCGCGACGAGATCCGCGACGGCGCGCACCACCTCGCTCGGTCGCAGCACACCGAGCAAGGACTGCACCGACGACGGCACACCGAGAACGGTTCGACCGGGCAACGCATGCAACCGGCCGCGACTCCACACCGCCGCCGACGACGTACGCGGGCTCACCACCTCAGTCGAAAAACCCAGTAACCGCGCGAAATCCACCGCCTCAGGCACTCGCGCCAGGAACTGCTCGGCGCCCTCGTCGTACGGCATTCCGGCGAACTCCACCGTGCGCAACTTCCCACCGACATCGGGCGCGCCGTCGATCACAGTGACGGTGTAGTTGCGCAGTGCATACGCGGCCGCCGCACCGGCGATGCCGGCCCCGACAACAACGACGTGAGTCATCAGCGCGCGGCGACGAGCTCGGCGAGCGCGGCCATCACCGCAGCGTCGTCGTTCACCGACGCGGTCCGCGCGAACGGCAACTCAATCTCGGCCGCCACCGCGGCGGCTTCGATGTCGAGGTCGTACGCGACTTCGAGATGGTCGGCGACGAAACCGCACGCGCACACCACGACGCCGGGCGACCCGCCGCGGGCGCGATCCCGCAACACGTCCAACACGTCCGGGCCGAGCCATGGCTCCGGGGTGCGGCCGGCGGATTGCCACGCGACCGACCAGGGCACGCCCGGGTGCCGGGCCGCGACCGCCGCCGCGGTCTCCCGAAGTTGCGCCGGATACGGATCGGCGGCCGCGAGAATCCGTTCCGGCAACGAGTGCGCGGTGAACACGACCTCCGCACCCGGCGGCACCGTCGACAACGCCGAAGCAACGGCGCGGTCGAGGAAGTCGAGATACGCCGGCAGCAGGTGCCACGACTCGATCACGTCGACCGCTGCGCCGGCCCGGGATGCATATTCGCCGACACTGAACGCCGAGTAGTGCGGCGCCAGAACGAGACCGACGATCCGCTCGGCGCCGGCAGCGCGCAGTTCGACAACAGTCTCCTCGATCCGAGGCGATGAATGCTTGGTCCCGAGCCGCACGTCATAGCCCGATCCCAGCGCCGCCGCGAGCGCAGCGACCTGCCGATTTGTGATGTCCCGCAACGGAAAAGTGCCACCGAGGGCGTCGTACCGGCGGACCAGATCGGCGAGCAGATCCGGCGGCGGCGTCCGGCCGCGGCGGATGTCGGTGTAGTACGCCTCGATGTCATCGCGGTCGCGCGGGGTGCCGTACGCCATGACCAGTACGCCGACCATCACCCGCGGCTCTCCTCGTGGACGAGATCGACGATGCGCGCGAGTACGTCGGGATCCGCGTCGGGATAGACGCCATGACCGAGGTTGAAGACATGGCCCTCGGCGGCCTTGCCCCGGCGCAGCACGTCGCGCACTCGCTCGGCGACGACCGGCCATGGCGCGAACACCAACGCCGGATCGAGGTTGCCCTGCAACGCGCGGCCCGGCCCGATGCGGCGCGCGGCCTCGTCGAGCGGCACCCGCCAGTCGACCCCGACGACGTCGGCGCCGACCTCGCCCATCAACTCGAGCAGCTCGCCGGTGCCGACGCCGAAATGGATCCGCGGCACCCCGGCCGGTACCGCACCGAGCACCGCCGCGCTGTGCGGCAACACGTAACGCGCGTAGTCCTCGGCCGACAGCGCGCCGGCCCACGAGTCGAACAGTTGCACCGCCGACGCGCCGGCCTCGACCTGCAGCCGCAGGTACGTCGCCGCGATGTCGGCCAGCCGCGCGGCCAACCGGTGCCAGGTCGCCTCGTCGCCGTACATCAACGCTTTCGTCTTCGCGTGGTCGCGCGACGGGCCACCCTCGATGAGGTACGACGCGAGGGTGAACGGTGCGCCGGCGAACCCGATCAGCGGCGTCGTACCGAGTTCGCCGACCAGGCCGCGCAGCGCGTCGGTAACCGCCGCGACGTGGTCCGGTTCGAGTAACGGGATCCGGTCGACGTCGGCCTCGGAACGGACCGGCGAGGCGACCACCGGCCCGACCCCCGCGACGATGTCGAGGTCGAGGCCCGCGGCGTACAGCGGCAACACGATGTCGCTGAACAGGATCGCGGCATCGACGCCGTATCGCCGGACCGGCTGCATGGTCAGCTCGACGACGAGATCGGTGCGCAGGCAGGCTTCGAGCATCGCGGTGTCGCCCCGGGCCGCGCGGTACTCCGGCAGCGACCGGCCGGCCTGGCGCATGAACCAGACCGGGGTGTACGCCGGCCGCTCCCGCCGGCAGGCGCGCAGGAAGGCCGAGTCTTCTGGCGGCGCGGACACGCTTTCGATCGTCGCAGGTGGCGCCCGGCGTGCCTGCGCCGGACTGTCGGTGGGTCGTGCCATGGTCGGGTCATGGAGACGAGGTACTGCCCTGGCTGCCGGGCCGACCGGGTCGTCGAGCAACCGCCCTGCCTCGACGGGCACGAGGACTGCCCCGAGTGGGCCTGCACCGAGTGCGGGCTCGCGATCGTCTTCGGCTGGCTGAGCGCCGACGAGTACGCCGAACCCGACATGATCATCGCCGCCAACGCGGGATAGGGACCGCCGTGACGGCGCAACCGGTCCGAGATGCGTGTCGCGGCATCGCGGCGCCGGGCTGCGACTTAGGCTCTACCCCGTGACGGTGCAGTTGTCGGCGCCGGCCGGTTTCCCCGCCGGCTTCCGCCGCGCTGTCACGGCGCTGTCGACGGTCGAGCTGCGGCCGGAGGTCACCCTCAACGAACTGCCCGCGCCGCAGCGGCTCGCGCCGTACGCGGTCGCCCTGTCCGCGACGGTGAGCCGGGCCGGCGAGGAACTGGCCGACGGGCGGCTGGTCGTGCTGCACGACCCCGATGGGCAGAGCGTGTGGGAGGGCGACACCCGCTGCGTGGCCTACCTGCAGGCGCCGATCGACATCGAGATCGCCTCGGACCCGATGCTGCCGTCGGTGGGCTGGAGCTGGCTGCTCGATGCGCTGACGCTGGCCGGTGCCGAGCACCGCGCGGCCGGCGGCACGGTCACCCGTACCACGTCCGAACGCTTCGGCGCGCTGTCCGACCACCCGGCCGCGGCCGACGTCGAGATCCGCGCGTCCTGGTCGCCGGTGGGCAGTGACCTCGGCCCGCACCTGGTCGCGTTCGGCGAGCTGCTCTGCACCGCGGCCGGCCTGCCGCCCACCCCGCCGGGCGTCGTGGTGATGCCCAGCGGCCGCCGCCGCACCGTCGCCACGCGCAGCTAGAGCCACGGCGCCTAGATCATCGCGAGCTGAGCCAGCCGAATCCGAGGCGAAAGGCTGCCTGAGCCCGCAATGATCTTGCTGCGGCCGCATCGCAACGACCCGCAGCTAGTACACCGGGACATAGAACGGGTACGTGCCCGTGGATAGGTAGCCGTTCGCCGCGGGGACGATGACGCGATAGGTATAGGTGCCCTTCGGCAGCGTGAACGCGAAGCTGAACGTGCTCGTCCCCGTCGCCACCATCGACTTGTACGCGACCCAAACCCCACCGGAGTGACGCTGCAGGTAAACGGCGTGGCCGGCGATGTTGGGCTGCACCGTGCCCCACACCTTCTCGGTCCCGCCCGGCGCGATGTGGCCGGTGTAGTACGTCGTTAAGCCGAGCGCCATCGCCGGGCGCTTGGCGATCGGCGCAGCACCGCCGTAATGCGGTGCGCCAAGGAACTTCGCGACGATGTACGGATGGCCGGTCACCTTGGCGTCGAGGTAACAGACGCCGTTGTTGCCAGTGCGCACGGACCCGAGCAGGGTCAACCTCGTCGACCCGGGCTGCCGAGCGTAGAACCGCATCAAGGCGTTCGAGACGCCTGCGCCGGAGTCGACATTGACGACTCGCCCGACCGCCCGGAAGTAGATGCCCACAGGGACGACCTTCGGAACGGTAAGCAAAGCGCGCGTGCCGTGGTAGATCTCATGCGCGGGGCCAGTCAGATTCCCGTTCGTGTCCTCGGTCCAGATGCTGAAGCTGTACGTCCGTCCCGGGGTCAGGTGCGATACGACGACCGACGTGCCGGTCCCGGAGTAGACCCCGGTTCCCGACGTTGGCGTCGTCGGCGGTGTCACTCCGGACGCCATCCGCACGATGATGTGCGCGAGGTCGACGTCGGTCGGCTTCTTCCACCCCACCGTCGCGGTGGCGTAACCGCCGTACGCGACCACCGCCCACACCGAGCCCGGGGGGAAGGTGTCCGACGGCGTCCCCGGACCGGTCGGCGGCGGGCCGGCCGCCGCGTCGGCCCGCCAGGCAAATGAGCCGTAACTACCGGCGGCGCGGCCGTCGCAGTGCTGCTCCCACGTCATCGAAAGCGCGAGGACCCGCCCGCTCGGCCCCACGTCGAACTGCGAAATCGTGAACGACCCGACCGCGCTGTTTGTGCACGTGCCGCCGTAGCCAGGCCCTGACACCTGCAGCCCGGCGCCGCTTCCCCGAGACGGATCGAACGCGACGTCCGAGTACGTCCCCACCCCGAGGCTCTCCCCGGTCGGCGGATGGATGGTGACGGTGTATCGGTAGTACCCGGGGGGGTTGATCGGCAGTGGCGCCGACGCGACGACCTCGTCGGTGGTGCCGGACAGATTGACGGTTCCGTCCGGCGCGGTCGCCGTGAACGAATGCGGCCCGATGACCGGGTCGTCGCCTTCACCGACGAAGTACGCGCTGGTGTGACCCGGGATCGGTGTACCGGTCAACGCAACCGTTTGGGACCCTTCCGCGCTGTCGTCGGTGACGACCAGCGATGCGGAGTCCGTCGCCGGGTCACCGCTGCCCGGCGCGAATGCGACCCGAACCGCACAGCTGTCGCTCGGCAGCAACGCCTTGCCCGTGCAGCCGTCGGACGTGACGTGGAACCGGGCGGCGTCGGTGCCTGTGATGTACGCCCCGCTCGGGTGCAGCACGGTCGACCCGGTGTTGATGTACGTCACTGGCCGCGAACCGCTCGTCTTCGTGGGGTACGTCGGTGCGAACCCGATCGTGTGCGGAATCGCGAGTACGTCGGCGACCGAAGCGGGCTCGTTGACGGCAACTTCGCCCTGCACAGTGTTCTGGTTGCACGTCACGTTGTAGACGATGTCGACGCGGTCAGCGCCGGTAGGCGTCATCTCGATGTCCAGAACGTCGAACGAGCCTTCCACCGGATAGCAGAACGGCACGCTGATCCGCGCATCACCGGGCCGGATCGGACCGTTTGGAACCGCCGACGGGTAGTGCCCGACCGTCAGCGCCTGCCCATCCGGCGCGACGAACGTGAAGCTTTCGGACATCGTGTCCTGATAGGCCTCGATATCCACCCCGGTGTCGGGCGCGCCGCCGCCCCATGGCTGCAACGTCACGTGGTCGCGCGGAGTCCAGAACTGCGCGGCAAGACTTTGAGAGTCCTCGGCGGCAGTGGTGAAGCTGACCGTGCCGGCGTCGGCCGACGCCACCCCGGGCAGCACGACGACGCAGCTCGTCAGGATGATCGCAGTAGTGCAGAGCACTCTCGATAACGCGCGCAACGACAAACCCCCCGTGAGATGGCATTCCTACGGTAGGGCAGCAGGAGTGACATCGCCCTGAAAAGGGCCAAATCGAGAAGACCTAGGACGCGATCGCGGAGGGGCGCTGCACCGGCATCAGGCCGGCCGCGGCACCGGCACCCCGGGGCAGCCGCAACGTCAGCGTCGTACCGGGGGCCGGCCAAGACAGAACTTCGAGCGATCCGCCGACCAGTCGGGCGCGTTCACGCAGCAGGCCGAGGCCCACGTGCCGGCCGCTCTCCGACCGCACGCCGTCCGGGTCAAACCCGGCGCCCTCGTCGGAGACCGTCGCGACGACGAACTCCTCGTCCACCAGCAAGGTGGCGCAAGCGTTGTCGACGTCGGCGTGCTTCACGACGTTGAGCAAGGCCTCCTGGAAGAACCGGTAGACCGTGACCGCGGTGACCAGCGGCAGCGGGTACGGCGTCGACGGCCACGTCAGCGCCACCTCGAGGCCATAACGGTTCGCCATGTCGTCGCGTAACGCGGACACCGCGCGGGCGAGGTCGCCGTCGCGCAACGCCGGCGGGCGAGTACGAGCCATGACCGCGCGCACCTGCTCCTCGGCTTCGGCGACGAGGAACGCGACCTCCGGGTCGCCACCGAGTGAGTCGCCGTGGTCGCCGAGCCGAGCCCGGGCCGCCATCAACGACTGCGCGACCGTGTCGTGCAGCTCCGCCGACAGCTGACCGCGCGCGCCCTCCTCGGCCGCGACCAGACCGGACAGCAACTCGAACATGCCGGCGCTCGCGGTCTCCGCCGTACGCCGGTGCCGCTCGGCCACGTCGTCGGCCATCCGTACCCGCAAGTGCAGCGCGTCGAGGGTCTGTGCCAGCGCGCGCAGCTCGTCGCCGTTCCACCGCGGGATCGTCGCGGCGGTCGTCTCACCGACCGGCGCGGACGGATCGTGCAGCCGTCGCAACGCATCGGCGCGCAGCATTCGCAACGTCCGGGCGAACCGACCAGCGACCCACGCCGACGCACCGCTGATCAGCAGCGCGACCGGCGCGCCACCGAGCAACACCATCCAGACCGGGCCGGTCATCTGCTGCTCGGCCCGCAACGTCAACGCGGCGACGGCGAGGCAACACAGGCATGCCGCAAACACCGCTCCCCCGACCAGCAGGGCGAGCGGCGCCACTCGAGTGCGCGCGCGACTCATGGGACAGAGCTCATTGCAGCGTCAGCACACCCGTAGTCGTCCAGTCGGTGACCGCGCGCGGCGTGTCACCAGGCTCACCGGCAGCGCCGAGCGTCGCCAGGTCCGGCTCGGCCGCCAGCGCGATCGCGCCGAGCAGCGACGCGACCGCGCGCTCGACGGCGTACAGCTCGTCGACGATCTCGCCGACCGCGGTCGGCCGGCCGTCGTTCGTCGCCAGCCGGGCCAGCCGGTTCGCCGACTCGCGGAGTACGACGAGGGCCGGCGCGGTGCTCGCACCGAGGTCCCCCAACGCGCGCGCGGCGCCTTCGACCGCCTCGACCTGTGCGACCGCTTCGTCCCGCGACTTCGCCAGCTCGGCGACCGACAACCACGACTCGGCTTGCTGCGCCAACACCTCGGCGAGCATGACCTCGCGCCGGCCGAAACCAGCACTTCCCAACGGAC
>JAVEEG010000027.1 GCA_030840585.1 Frankiaceae bacterium
TCGGTTGATCGCCGTCTGGGGCCCCACCGGCGCACCCGGGCGGACCACAGTCGCGGTCGGGCTCGCCGCCGAGCTGGCCGCCGCGGGGGAGCAGGCCGTTCTCGTCGATGCCGATGTGTACGGCGGGGCCATTGCGCCCGCGCTGGGGATTGTGGACGACGGTGCGGGGTTCGCGTCCGCGTGCCGGCTGGCCAACGCCGGGCGGCTCGATGCCGTGGGGTTGGCCGGGCTCGCGCGTGGGCTGGGGCCGCGGCTACGGGTGCTCTCCGGCCTCGCCCGCGCCGATCGGTGGGACGAGGTGCGGCCCAGCGCGGCGGTCGCCGTCCTCGAACTGGCTCGGACACTCGCATCGCACGTGGTCGTCGACTGCGGGTTCTGCCTGGAGGAGGACGAGGAGTTGTCCTACGACACGGTTGCGCCGCGGCGCAACGGCGCGACCATGGCGACCTTACGCGCGGCCGACGCGGTTGTGGCGGTCGGCAGTGCCGACCCGGTGGGTCTGCAGCGGCTGGTCCGCGGCCTCACCGAACTTCGCGAGACCGTGCCCGGGGTCGAGCCGCGGGTGGTGGTCAACCGAGTACGGCCGAAGGTGGTTGGGCCGGGTGAGCCGAAGCGGCAGATAAGCGAGGCGCTGCAGCGCTACGCCGACGTGACGCCGGTGGGCTTCGTCCCGCTCGACCAGGCCGCGCTCGACAAGTCGGTGATGCAAGCCCGGACGTTGGTGGAGGCCGCGCCGACGAGTCCGGCGCGGCTGGCGCTCGCGGACTTGGCGGCACAACCCAGCGTCGTGGGTGGCGGCGGCGGCGGCCGTGAGAGTGCCGCCGCTTCGGCTCGTCGTGGCTCGTGGCTGCGGGGGTGGCGCCTATCGGACAGATGACGAATCGCTGTGGCGGAGTCATGCCACGGTGAATTCCCGTTGGCGTACCTGCGCCGTAGGAGCGGGAGCAACTGGCGGAGCTACGCCATGGCGAGTGCGCAAACGGCGAGGTCACGCCATGGCCGTCCAGATGCGTTCCGCTGATGGCGGACTAACGCCAACGTCCCTCTGCGACTGGCGCGCACCCGCCAGGCAGGTTGGTTCGGGATGTGGCGGACTCATGCGACGCCGACGGTGTCCACTGGCGGGGACATGCCGCAGCGCCGCCTGCCGCAGCGATGGCGTTACCTCACGCGCGCGGCGGACAGGTGCCATGGCGAGTTCACGCCATCGGGCGCTTCGCGGGGGCGCGACGCCACCCGTTACGCGGGCCGCGGCGCCGCGACGTCGCGGCGGCGCCGGCCTGATCAGCGGTCGACGTACTTGCCCAACTCCTGCCGGGCCACCGAGCGCACGTGTACCTCGTCCGGCCCGTCGGCGATCCGTAGCGTCCGCGCGTGCGCCCACATGCTCGCCATCGGGAAGTCGTCGGACACCCCGCCGGCGCCGTGCACCTGGATCGCTCGGTCGAGCACCTCGAGGCACACCCGCGGCGCGATCACCTTGATCGCGGCGATCTCCGAGCGCGCGCCCTTCGCGCCCACGCTGTCGATCAGCCACGCGGTGTAGAGCGTGTACAGCCGCGCCTGGTCGATCGCCATCCGCGACTCCGCGATCTGCTGGCGCACCACTCCCTGCTCCGCAAGCGTCCGGCCGAAAGCGGTCCGCGACAGGGACCGCCGACACATCAGCTCGAGCGCCCGCTCCGCCACCCCGATCGCGCGCATGCAGTGGTGGATCCGACCCGGCCCGAGGCGAGCCTGGGCGATCGCGAACCCACCGCCCTCCTCGCCGATCAGGTTCGTCACCGGCACCCGGACGTCGTCGAACGTGATCTCGCAGTGCCCGTGCTGGTCGACGTAACCGAACACCGGCAGGTTGCGCAGCACGGTCACGCCCGGCGTGTCCACCGGCACGAGGATCTGCGACTGCTGCCGGTGCGCCGGCGCCGACGCGTCGGTCTTGCCCATCAGGATGAAGAACGCGCAGCGCTCGTCCGCCGCGCCGCTGATCCACCACTTCCGCCCGTTGATCACGTAGTGATCGCCGTCGCGGGTGATCTCCGTCGAGATGTTCGTCGCGTCCGACGAGGCCACCGCCGGCTCGGTCATCGCGAACGCCGAGCGGATCTCGCCGTCCATCAGCGGCCGGAGCCAGCGCTCCTTCTGCTCCGGTGTGCCGAACATGTGCAGCACGTCCATGTTCCCGGTGTCCGGCGCGGCGCAGTTCGTCGCCTCCGGCGCGAGATGCGCGGACCGTCCCATGATCTCGGCGAGGTGGGCGTAGTCGACGTTCGACAGCCCGGAGACGTCGGGCAGGAACAGGTTCCACAGGCCGCGGGCCTTCGCCTCGAGCTTCAGATCCTCGACCACCGCCGGTACCCGGTGCGGCAAGCCGGCGGCGAACAGCGCTTGGCGCTGCTCCTCATAGACCTTCTCCGCCGGATACACCTGGCTGTCCATGAAGTCTTCGAGCCGCTTGGCGTAGTCCTGCGCGGCGGGGGAGAGAGCGAAATCCACGGATGTCCTCCTGTGGGGGCGCGTCCCCGGACAGTATCGTCGCGGCCCGTGACCACCGGTGGCTGCCCGACGAGCCTCGGCGCGCGCCGATGACCGTCCTCGGCCGCGGCGATCTCGCGCCGCCGCGCCGCGGCCGGCGGCGTCGCAGCCCGTACGCCGCCGTCCTCGTCGTCCTCGCGCTGCTCGCGGCAGGTGGGTGGTTCGGTTGGAGGGCCTGGCACGGCAGCGGATCCTCGACTCTCAAGCCGACGGTTGTCTGCGTGACGCCGACGCCGTCCGCATCTCCAGCCAAGGGCAAGACGACCAAGATCAGTGTGTTCAACGGCACCACGATCGTCGGCCTGGCGCACACCGTCGCCGGCCAGCTGACGCGTCGCGGGTTCGCGGTGGTTCGGGTCGGCACCGGCCACGCGATGACCGGGCCGTCGCGGATCACCTACTCGCCGGGCGAGGTCGACCGGGCGCTCGCGCTGCAGGAGCAGGTACCGGGTGCGACGCTCTACGAACTTTCGACCCAACGTCCAGGTGAGGTCAGGCTGGACATCGGCACCGGATTCCATCGGCTGGCCACCCCCGCACAGGTCAGCGCCGCCCGAGCCCGCGACCTCGCCGCGGCCGCCCCGTCGCCGGCGGTCTGTACGACGCCACGCGGCTAGCTAGCATCAACGGCTATGACCGAATTGCGCTCGGATCGCGTCGACGACGCGGCTGACGGTCCGCGCGCGCTCGTCGTCGACTACGGCGGCGTGCTCACCACGCCCCTGGACGAGGCGATGCGGGCCTGGTGCGACGGCGACGGCGTCGACCACGAGCATTTCCGCACCCTGATGGCGACCTGGCTGCGCGAGACGGGGACCAGCGCCAATCCGGCGTACCGGTTGGAGCGCGGCGAGCTGACGGCGGCGGAGTTCGAGCGCCTGCTCGCGGGCGAGCTCAAGGCCGCTGGCGGCCGGCCGCTGACCGCCGATGGCATGCTCCGGCGGATGTTCGCCGGGTTCCGCGCCGTACCGGCAATGACCGACGTCGTACGGCGGGTTCGTGCGGCCGGGCACCGCACCGCGCTGCTGTCGAACTCGTGGGGACTCGACTACGACCGGACCGATTGGGACGCGCTGTTCGACGTGACGGTTATCTCCGGCGAGGTCGGTCTGCGTAAGCCTGAACCCGAGATTTATCTGCTCACCGCCGAACGGCTCGGCCTGCCGCCGAGCGCCTGCGTCTTCGTCGACGACCTCGGCCCGAACGTCCGCGCCGCCGAGCAGGTCGGCATGGTCGGCATCCGCCACGTCGGCGCGGAGCAGACGATCAAGGAACTCGAAACGCACCTCGGGCTCGACCTGGCGGCCGCGTGAGCGACCGGCTGACCGCGCTCGACGTCTCGTTCCTCTACCTCGAGACGCCCGCTACGCCGATGCACATCGGCGGCGTAGCGATCTTCAACCCGCCGCAGACCGATGAGCCGTTCGACTACGACGCGCTGTGCGACCTCGTGTCCCGCCGGATCGCCGCGGTACCGCGCTACCGCCAGGTGGTCCGCTGGGTGCCCGGGCACCTGGCCAATCCGGTGTGGGTGGACGACGAGGACTACGACATCTCCTACCACGTCCGCCGCAGCGCGCTGCCGCGGCCGGGCAGCGCGGACCAGCTGCGCGAGCTCGTCGGACGGGTGCAGTCCCGGCAACTCGACCGCAACCGGCCGCTGTGGGAGATCTATCTGGTCGAGGGCCTCGCCGACGGCCAGTTCGCGATCATCACCAAGACCCACCACGCGATGGTCGACGGCGTCAGCGCGATCGACGTCGGCGCGCTGATCCTGGACGACACCCCGACGCCGCGGCCGGACCTGCCCAGCGACACCTGGACCCCGGGCCCGTCGCCGAGCGGGCTGTCACTGGTGGCCGGCGCGCTCGCGGACAACCTGCGCCGGCCCAGCCAAGTCGTCGACACGCTGCGCAGCGGCCTCACCGATGCGCGGACGACGGCCGAGCGTGCGCTCGGTACGGCGGCCGGCGTGCTCGCGACCGTCCGGACGTCGCTGCGGCCGGCGCCGTCCTCGCCGCTGAACGCGCAGATCGGCGAGCAGCGCCGCTACGGCATGGCCGCCACGGCGCTCGACGACTACAAACGGGTCCGCAAAACCCACGGCGGCACGGTCAACGACGTCGTGCTCGCCACCGTCGCCGGCGCGCTGCGGACCTGGCTGCTCACCCGCGGCGAGTCGGTGACGCCGGCGACAACGGTCCGGGCGATGGTCCCGGTCAGCGTCCGGACCGGCGAGGAGGCCACCACATTGGGCAACCGGGTGTCGGCGATCTTCGTCGATCTGCCGGTCGGTGAGCCGAGCCCGCTGATGCGCCTGCACCGGGTCTCGTACGCGATGAAGGCGCACAAGGACTCGGGCCAGTCCGTCGGCGCGGACGCTTTGATCTCGTTGTCCGGATTTGCCCCGCCGACGATCCACGCCGCCGCGGCCAGGTTGGCTGCCCGGATGACCCGCCGGCTGTTCAATGTGGTCGTGACGAATGTGCCCGGTCCACAGTTCGCGCTGTATGCCGCCGGGGCACAGATGTCCGAGTGCTATCCCGTCGTACCGCTGGCGAAGGAGCAAGCTGTGACCGTGGGGCTGACGTCGTACAACGGCGGGGTGTACTACGGGCTCAACGCCGATCGTGACGCGATGCCCGATGTCGACGTGCTGGCCTTGTGTATAGAAGAGGCGCTCGGCGAGCTGGTGGAGACGGTGCGATGAGCCGGCCCTTACGGCGCGGGCTGGTGCTCGGCGGCGGCGGGGTGCTCGGCGCCAGCTGGATGATCGGCGCGCTCGCAGCGCTGCAGGACGCGTACGGCTGGGATCCGCGCGAGGCGGAGGTTCTGGTCGGCACCTCTGCCGGTTCGGTGCTGGCCGCGCTGGTCGGCTGCGGGGTCACGGTCGAGACGCTGGTGAACCATCAGCGCGGTATCCCGGCGCCCGGCGATCCCGCCGTCGACTTCGACCCGGACCACGCCAGCGGCGGGCCGCTGCCGCCCCGGCCGAAGATGGGCATCGGCTCGACCTCGCTGCTGGCCCAGGCGGTCCGGCACCCGCGCCGGCTGCCGCCGCTCGCCATCCTGTCCGGTCTCGCGCCCCAGGGTCGCGGCCAGCTCGACGCCGTCGGCGCGCTGGTCGAGGCGGCGGTCGAGGCTGGGGAGTCCGGTGATGGTTGGGCGCCGCACGAGGCAACCTGGATCGTGACGATGGACTACGACACCGGCCGGCGGGTGGCGTTCGGGCGGTCCGGCGCCCCGACCGCGCCGTTGCGCGACGCGGTCATGGCCTCGTGCGCGATCCCGGGCTGGTACGCGCCGGTCACGATCGACGGCCGCCGCTATGTCGACGGCGGCACCTGCTCGCCGACCTCGCTAGACCTGCTGTCCGGCCGTGGCCTCGACGAGGTCGTGGTGCTGGCGCCGATGGTGTCGTTCGAGATGGACGAGCCGAACTCGCTGGTCGGGCGGGTGGAGCGGCGGTTCCGCCGGGCGATGACGAAGCGGGTGCTGCGCGAGGCGGCGAAGGTACGCCGGCACGGCACCGCGGTCACGATCCTCGGGCCGGGCCGGGAGGACCTCGAGGCGATCGGGATCAACCTGATGGATCCGCGCCGCCGGCTGCGGGTGCTCGACACGTCGCTACGGACCTCGGCGGCCGCGCTGCGAGCCGGCGACGCGACCCTGCCGGCCGCCTAACCCGGTGCGGGTCTACCTGCCGTCGACGCTGCCGCTGTTGCGGGAGTGGCTGGCCGCCGGTCGCGCGCCGGGTGGACCCGGGTACGCGGTGACCCCGGCCTTGCGGGAGTGGTACCGCGAGGCGAGCGAGGAAGAGATCGAGTACGCCGCGACCCAGGCCGCCGGGCGTGGTTCGCTGGCGTTGCTGGCCGCGGAACCGATGGCGCCGCGGCGGCGGGTGGTGCTCGCGGCCGAGGTCGCCGACGCGGACGTCGCCGTGCTGGGCTCGCCCCGCGCGGGCGTCGCGGTCGGCGTACCGGTGGCGTTGTCGTCGTGGGCGTCGGCGCTGGTCGACGACGAGGAGGCGGACGGCGTGATCTCGGTGGCCGCGTCCGCCCTGTCCCGGGCCGAGCTGGGCGATGAGGACGCAAAGTTCGCGGTGGACGAGGCCGACGCGTACGAGCTGGCCTGGTACGCCGTGCAGGAAATCCCCAGCCTGTTCGACTAGCCGCACTGTCCACAACTCGCCATCGCGAGCCTCCAAGGCGGCGAGTTTTCGCCACCATGCGCTCATGCCTTGCCGAACTCAGCTCGAGGACGCCTGTTCGGGAGTGGGTAACGAGGGGCGTGACAAACCGTGTCGAGGTCCGACAAGATCATTAATCGACGCAGGGCGGGCGCGGCGCCACGACGGAACGGTGAGGTTCGCGGTACGGGGCAAACACGCCCGGTGGGGCCAAATGCCCCTACAGGTGACTGGCCGTCTACCCGATTGTCTACAGTGACGAGCGGGGACTACTGTTGGGGGAAGTCCACAGGTTGTGGATAACTTACAGCAGTGTGATTCGGGAGGTGGCACCATGGGCGTTGCGCATGCTCGCCGGCCCGTTGGCGCTGCCACCGACGAGACCGTTCAAGACTTGCGGGCGGCTATCCGTGACCTGCCGGTTGGGTGCCAGGACGAAGTCCTTGAGCAACTATTCAGGGCCGGGCTGGACTACGAGCAGACTGGAAAGGTTGACCCCCTCTTGCACTTTGTCACGAGCCTTGTCATGACCGCTCGGTTGCACCGCAATCCTCGCTACCAGAAGGCGCTGACAGAGACCGATACCGAGGATCTGAGCGGTGAGCCCGTCGACATCGCGTCATGGCTGGCTGATCGCGGAGTGACGCGCTCGAACCGCTAGCCGTGAAGCTCGACGGGGGCCTAAGTCTCGCCAAGCTCGATGCCTGGTGGCAGAGCGCGCTCCCTCAGGATCGCCAATCCGTCGCCGACGTCCTGTTTTCGATCATCGAGGGGACGTGGGTCGAGGACTGGCACCACTGGGACGACGTCACACGGGCGAATCAGTACATCGTCGAAGTGCACTCAGACCTGATCATGGTCGTTCGGTTCTTCGACGAGTACCCCGACACATTCGTCCTCGTCTACATCGGGCACCCGGACGGCTGACAGTACGGGCGCGCGCGGAAAGACTGCCGCACCCGTCTGTCGCCGGTCCTTGTAGAGCGAGACTCTGAGATAGAGCTGGTCCTTGCCTGAGCCGCCCGCGCCGAGCAGTGGCACGATGGGGGACGTGCTTGACGCCGTCACTTCTGTCCCGCCGCCCGTCAACGAACCGGTGCGTTCCTACGCTCCGAACAGCTTGGAGCGCGCCAGCCTCGAGCAGCGGCTCAAGGAGCTCGCGGCCGACGCGATCGACCTGCCGCTGACGATCGGTGGCGAGCGCCGGGCCGGTGGGGGCGAGCAGATCCCTGTCGTCCAGCCGCACCGGCACGCGGCTGTGCTCGGTTACACGTGGAACTCCTCGACCACCGACGTACAGGCGGCGGTGGATGCGGCGCTCGCGGCCGGGCCGGCCTGGCGGGCATTGCCGTTCGACGAGCGGGCGGCCGTGTTCCTGCGCGCCGCCGACCTGCTGGCCGGTCCGTGGCGCGATGCGATCAACGCCTCGACCATGCTCGGGCAGTCCAAGACCTGCTACCAGGCCGAGATCGACGCGGCCTGCGAGCTGGCCGACTTCTGGCGGTTCAACGTCCACTTCGCCCGGCAGATCCTCGCCGAGCAGCCGCTGGTCAGCCCGCCGCCGACCTGGAACCGGCTCGACCACCGGCCGCTCGAAGGCTTCGTGCTCGCGATCACGCCGTTCAACTTCACCTCGATCGCCGGCAACCTGCCCACCGCGCCCGCGCTCATGGGGTGCACCGTCGTGTGGAAGCCGAGCCCGACCCAGCAGTTCTCCGCGCACTTCCTGATGCAGCTACTCGAGGCCGCAGGCCTGCCGCCGGGCGTCATCAACATGGTCACCGGCGACGGCCAGGCGGTGTCCGAGGTGGCGCTGACCCACCGCGACCTCGCCGGGGTGCACTTCACCGGCTCGACCGCGACCTTCCAGCACCTGTGGCGCACGGTGGGCGAGAACATCACCGGCTACCGCGGGTACCCGCGCCTCGTCGGCGAGACCGGCGGCAAGGACTTCGTCATCGCTCACCCCTCTGCCGAGGTCGACCCGCTGCGGGTCGCGCTCCTGCGCGGCGCGTTCGAGTTCCAGGGGCAGAAGTGCTCGGCGGCCTCCCGGGCGTACCTGCCCCGGTCGCTGTGGACCCGGCTGCGCGACGACTTGGTCGCCGAGGCGCGGGCGCTGCCGGTGGGCGACATCGCCGACTTTACGAACTTCATGGGCGCCGTGATCGATCGGCGCGCGTTCGACCGGCTCTCCGGCGTGCTCGACCGGGCTCGGTCGGACAGCGGCCTGGAGGTCGTCGCCGGCGGCACCGCCGACGACAGCGAAGGCTTCTTCGTCTCCCCGACCATCCTGGTCGGCGAGGACCCCGAGCACGAGATCTTCACCACCGAGTACTTCGGCCCGGTGCTCGGCGTCTTCGTCTACGACGACGCCGACTACGACACCGTCGTCCGCCAGGCGGCCGATGCCGCGCCGTACGCACTGACCGGGGCGATCTTCGCGCAGGACCGGACCGCGATCGTGACCGCGCAGGAGACGCTGCGCTATTCAGCCGGCAACTTCTACGTCAACGACAAGCCGACCGGGGCCGTCGTGGGCCAGCAGCCGTTCGGCGGCGCCCGGGCCTCGGGGACGAACGACAAGGCCGGCTCGGCGCTCAACCTGCTCCGCTGGACCAGCCCGCGCGCGATCAAAGAGAACTTCGTCCCGCCAACCGACTGGCGTTATCCACACCTCGGCTAGGACCGCCCGGTGATCATGAGTCGGTGGCCCGGTCGAGGGCTTGCTTGACGTACGGCGCGAAGCGTTGCTGAGCCGCCTGCTTCGTCACCCCCAGGGCCTCGCCGATCGCCTGCCAGGTCACGCCGTGGCACCGGGCCTCGCCGATCAAGGACAGCATCGCCCACTCCACCCGCTCGCCGATGTCGGCTAGCTGACCGAGGGCATGCAGCAGTCCGGGCGGGTCGCCACCGGCCGGCCCGTCGCCGTCCCGGACCAGTGCCCGTAGCCCCCGGACCACCGTCGCGAGGGCCGGATCGTCACCCCGATCCCCACCCAGCCATCGCCGGTCGGCGTACGACGGATAGGGCCAGATCCCGGTCTCGGTCATGTCAATGCATCCTGACGAGCCCAAAAGTCGGCGTCAAGTCGCCTTGCCGTAGCAGATTACCCAGAAAGATCTATCAAGATCGGCTCAGCGGCTGCCGATACGCGCAGCGGTGGTGGGAATCTCGGCACAGGCCGGGCACGGGGCGAACTATGTGCGTCTCGTGTCCCGCTGGTTGCTGCCCACCGCCGGCGCCGCCGCGCTCGTCCTAGCCGGCGGCCAGCAGGCCCACGCGGCCGGCATCCAGGTCACCTCCACCACACCCGCGGGCACCACCACCACAGGCCCGCTGACCTGGGACGTTACCGCTACCGACCCCGCCGCAGTCGCCTGCCAGCTCAACGTCGACACCGGGGCCGGCGCGGCCCCCGTCGGCTCGCTCATCGCCTGCCCGTTCACGTCCAACCCGGCCGATCCGCTGGAGGTCAGCTATGCCGTCCCCAACGCTCAACCAGGCATCTACACGCTCACCGCGTACGACGCTGACCCCGGCTCGGTGGACCCCGCAACGACCCCTTCAGCGACCAGCGGACCGGTCGACGTACACCCCGTCGCGCCCAGCGTGGGGGGTCCGGCCGGCCCCAGCAACGACCGCAGCCCCGCTTGGACGGTCAGCGGCATCGTCGCCGGCGCCACGCTCGACTGCAGCGCCACCGGCTCGGTCAGCGGCACGCTGCCGGCGAGCTGCGGCCCGGTCGACGGCGCCACCGGGCAAGCCACCGCCACGGTCGACCTGAGCGGCGCGACCAGCGACGAAACGGTCACGCTGAGCGTCACCCAGACCGCGAACCCGGCCACGCCCGCGGCCGAGACCAGCACCGCCACGACCGCGAACTACGCGCTCGACATCACCGCGCCGGCCGCGCTCACGCCCAGCCCGGCGAGCTCGTCCAGCCCGAACCGCAAGCCCACGTTCAGCCTCACCGGCGGCCCGATCGGCGCCACCGACACGCTCACCTGCGCAGTCAGCGGCGGCGGCTCGGTCACCACCTGCACCGCCACCACGGTCAAGCTCGACCTGACCGGGCTCGCCGACGGCCCGTACACGCTCACCGTCACGGTCACCGACGCGGCCGGCAACACGGCCACCCGCACCGCCACCTACACCCTGCTGCCGCCCCGCCCGGTCGTCACCCCCGCCACCACCAGCGGCAACGGGAACACCGTCGCCGTCACGATCACGGAGCCCGCCACCGATGTCACGCTCACCTGCACCGTCACCGGCCCCTCGTCGACCGCGACCCTCACCCCCTGCCAGCCGGGGTCGAACACCCTCGACCTGTCCAGTGCCCTTGACGGCACGTACACGATCACGGTCAAGGCCACCGACTCCCTCGGGCTGACCAGCACCGGCACCGCGACCTACTCGGTCGACCGCGTCGTCACCCAGCCGACGGTCGGCGTCGCCGCCCCCTCCGGCTCCGGCCACACGGTCGCGGTCACGGTGACCGAGCCGGACACCGACGGGGTCACCCTCAGCTGCTCGGTCAGCGGCCCGGGCACCGCCACCCTCACCGGCTGCGGCGCGTCAATGAGCCTTGACATCGCGGCCGGCGCGGCGGACGGCGTCTACGTCGTCAGCGTCACCGCGACCGACGCCTTGGGCAACACCAGCACCGGTACGGCGACCTACACCCTCGTCCCGCCGGCCCCGACCACGGCCACCCCGGACAAGACCTCCTCCGCGGGCTCGGCCTCCTGGACCATGACCGACGCGGTCCCGGGCGTCACCTACACCTGCTCCGTCACCGGCGGCGCGTCGGTCAGCTGCGGTGGCAGCACCGTCACCCTGACCGGCGCCAGCGCCGAGGGGACCTACACCGTCACCGTCCGGGCGGTCGACAGCCTCGGCCACGCCGGCGACCCGGCCACTCTCACCTACACCCTGATCCCGCCGGCCCCGACCACCCCGGCCGCCAGCCAGACCGCCTCTGACCCGAACGCGTCGTGGGACCTGTCCGACTCGGTGGCGGGTGTCACCTACCAGTGCACCAACGCCACCGGCCCGGCCACCGTCACCCCGACCTGCGGGCCGACGGTCCTGTTGAACCTGACCGGCAAGCCGCTCGGCACCTACACCCTCGTCGTCCGCGCGGTCGACTCGCTCGGCCACGCCGGCGACCCGCTGACCCTCACCTACACCCTGGTCGCGACCGCCCCGACGACGGCCACCCCGACCACGAGCGGCTCCGGCCGGTCGCCGTCGTGGACCCTGAGCGACGCCTACTCGGTGACCTACCAGTGCACGGCGGTCAGCGGCCCGGCCGCCTTCACCCCGACCTGCGGCTCGACCGTCTCGCTCGACCTCACCGGCAAGCCCGACGGCGTGTACGTCGTCCGCGTGGTCCCGATCGACGGCAACGGCAACGCCGGCGACCCGCTGACCCTCCGCTACACCCTCGTCCCGCCGGCCCCGACGTTGACCAGCGGCTCGGTCTCGACCACCTCCTCGGGCCGGCACCCGTCGTGGGGCCTGATCGACGCGATCGCCGGCGTCAGCTACTCCTGCACGGTCAGCGGACCGGCCAGCCTCTCCGCCGCCTGCGGCGGCCCCTCGGTCTCGCTCGACCTCACCGGCCTGCCCGAGGGCGTCTACACGATCACCGTCCGGGCGGTCGACAGCCTGGGCAACCCCGGCGACCCGCTGACCCTGACTTACCGTCTGCTCGCGCCTGCGCCGACGACCACCGATCCTGTCTCGGTCTCCGGTTCAGGGTTGACCGCGACCTGGACCGTGACGGACACGAGCACCGTCACCGGCTGGCAGTGCACCGTCTCCGGGCCGGCCGGTTCGGCCCCTTCGGTGACCTGCACCGGCGGCGTCGTACACCTCAGCCTGGGTTCCGGCGCGCCGGACGGGACCTACACCGTCACGGTCAAGGCGCTGGACGGCACCGGCACCGCCGGCGACCCGCTGGTGCTGACCGACACCCTCGTCCCGCCCGCGCCGACCACCCCCGCACCGAACGGCCAGGCCTCGAGCCACGTCGCCACCTGGGTGATGAGTGACTCGGTCTCGCCGGTCAGCTACAGCTGCTCGCTGGTCAGCGGGCCGACGACGGTCGGCGTCACGGTCACCTGCACGACCGCGACCGTGCGCCTCTCGCTGCCGGCCGGCGCGGCTGACGGCGTCTACACCGTCGTGGTCCGGGCGGTCGACGCGCTCGGCAACCCGGGCGACCCGACCACCCTGACCTACACGTTGATCCCGCCGGCACCGACCTCGACCTCCGGCCCGGCCTCGACGTCGGGCAGCGGGCGGGCGCCGTCCTGGTCGCTCACCGACGCGGTCGGCGGCGTGACCTACCAGTGCTCCGGCGCGACGGTCCCGGTGAGCTGCGGCAGCACGGTGAGCCTCGACCTGGCCGGCGCGGCGGACGGCACCTACACCGTCACCGTCGTCGCGATCGACAGTCTCGGCAACGCCGGTGACCCGCTCACGCTGTCCTACATCCTGGTGCCGCCGGCCCCGACGCTGACCGCCGGCGCCACCTCGACGACGAGCTCCGGCCGGACGCCGAGCTGGACCGTGACCGACGCGATCGCCGGGGTCACTTACCGCTGCACTGCGGTCAGCGGCCCGGCCGCGTTCACCCCGAGCTGCGGCGCGACGATCTCGCTCGGCCTGACCAGCCTGCCGGACGGCACCTACGTCTTCACCGTGCAGGCGGTCGACTCGCTCGGCCACGCCGGCGACCCGCTGACCATCTCCTACACCGTTATCCCGCCGGCGCCGACCACCGCCGCGGTGCACCACACCGGCTCCAGTGCGACGACGTCGTGGTCGGTGGCCGACGCGCAGCCGGTGGCGAGCTGGCTCTGCTCGGTCTCCGGCCCGTCCGCCGCGTCCGTCACCTGCACCGGCTCGACGGTCACGCTGACCCTGGCGGCCGGCGCGGCCGACGGTGACTACAGCGTCGTGCTGCGCGCGGTCGACTCCGCCGGCAACCCGGGCGACCCGGTCACCCTCACGTACACGCTGGTGCCGCCGGCGCCGACGTCGACGAGCGGTCCGGTCACCACGAGCGGCGCCGGCCACAACCCGGCCTGGACGCTGACCGACAGCGTCGCCGGGGTGACCTACCAGTGCTCGGCCGCGTCCGGGCCGGCCGCGGTCACCGTCAGCTGCGGCCCGACGGTGTCGCTCGATCTGACCGGCGCACCGGACGGCACCTACTCGGTCACGGTCGTCGCCGTCGATTCACTCGGCAACGCCGGCGATCCGCTCACCCTCACCTACACCCTTGTCCCGCCGCCGTCCTCGACGGCCACCGCCGACCAGCGCGGCTCGTCGCACACTGCGACCTGGACGGTCAGCAACCCGGTGCCGGGCGTGACCTACACCTGCAGCGTCACCGGCCCGACGACGACCGGCGTCACGGTTACCTGCCCCGGCGGCGCGGTCACGCTGACGTTGCCGGCCGGCGCGGCGGACGGCGTCTACTCGATCTCGATCGTCGCGGTCGACGGCAACGGCAACAGCGGCGCGCCGGCCACCCTCACCTACACGCTGGTCCCGCCGGCGCCGACCAGCAGCCCGGCCGCGGTGCGGTCGTCGGCCAGCCGGACGCCGTCGTGGACCCTCACCGACGCGGTCGCTGGGGTCACCTACTCCTGCACGGTCGTGACCGGGCCGGCCGCGTTCACCCCGACCTGCGGCGCCACGGTGTCGCTCTCGCTGAGCGGGCTGCCGGACGGCGTGTACACGTTCACCGTCGTCGCCGTCGATTCACTCGGCAACGCCGGCGATCCGCTCACCCTCACCTACACCCTTGTCCCGCCGCCGTCCTCGACGGCCACCGCCGACCAGCGCGGCTCGTCGCACACTGCG
>JAVEEG010000032.1 GCA_030840585.1 Frankiaceae bacterium
ACGATCGACGCGGCCATGATGCTCATCGTCGTCGTCAACGCGATGCCGATCATCAGCGCCGATGCGGTCGCGGCGGTCCGGCGCGGGTTGCGCAGCGCGTTCTCGCGGGCCAGCAGTCCGGGCGTACCCCAGAGCCGGGGCAGCAGCCGGCCGAGGCCACCGACGATCGGCCGGGCGAGCAACGGCGACAGCGCCACGACACCACGGAACGCCGCCGCGGCCCCGATGCCGATCTGCAGCGCCGAGCCGATCTGCACGCCGCGAACGAGCAGCGCGATGCCGATGACCAGCGCGGCGACACCGAGCCGGGTACGTCGCCGTAACGACGCCGTCGGCAGTACGTAGTCGTCGCTCATCGCCGCGACCGGCGGGATCCGCGAGGCACGGATCGCCGGCAGGATCGCGGCCACCACCGTGACGACGAAACCGACGACGACACTGACCACCACGGTCCGCGGCTGCACCTGCAGCGACACGGTGACCAAGCCGCCGCCGGACAGCAGTTGAATGAGCGCGCGCAGCCCGGCCGCGACCAGGACGCCACCGAGCAGGCCGACGACCCCGGCGATCAGACCGACCACGACCGCTTCGCCGACAACGATGCCGAGCACCTGGCGCCGGCCGGCGCCGAGCGCGCGTAGCAACGCGAGTTCGCGGGTGCGCTGCGCGACCAGCACGGTGAAGGTGTTGAAGATGATGAACACCGCGACGAACACCGCGATGAAAGCGAACACCAAGAGCACGATGTTGAAGAACTTCAACTGGTCCTTGAACCGCTTCGACTGGTCGGCGATGTACGCCTTCGCGGTCATCACCTGAACGTCGCTACGGTGCAGCGCCGCCGTCACCCGCTTGGCCAGCACCGCTTGGCTCACGCCGGGCGCCGCGGTCGCCTGCACGGTGGTCCAGACACCCGGCCGGCCGAGCAGCAACTGCTGCGCCTGCGCGGGGGTGAACGTCGTCAACGCGGCACCGGCAAGGGTCGAGTCACGCCCGAACCGGATGACGCCGACCACCGTGACCGGGACCGTCGTGTTCGCCGCGATCACGGAGGCGTGCGCGCCGAGCGGGATGTGGAACTTGTCCGCGCTGCGCAGGTCGATCAGCACCTCGCCCTCGGCCGCCGGTGGCCGGCCGCGGACGACATGCAGCGGGTTCGACGGCACATCGCCGACCCAGGCCGAGCCGAGCGTCGGCGCGCCGCCGCTGCCCACGGCCTTGCCGCCGTACACGAGTTGCGCGTACCCGTTCGCCACCCCGATCGCCGACGCGACGCCCGGCACCGCGCGCACCTGGGTCAGCACCGAGTCGGGGACCAGCGACCGCTCGTCGATCGGCGTACCGCCGCCGTTGCGGTCGCTCGGGGTGAACGACTCAGTGCCGCGTACGACGACCGACACGCCGGCCTCGGCGTTGCCGAAGATCCGGTCGAAAGTGGCGTTCAGCGTGTCGGTCAGCACGAACGTGCCGGAGACGAACGCGACGCCGAGCACGATCGACACCGCGGTCAACGCGAGGCGCAACTTGCGGGCGCGGACGCCGCGCAGCGCCAGCCCCCACATCGTCAGCCGGACCGCTCGGAGAGGCTGTCGAACCCGCGCATCCGCGACAGCACCTTGTCGGCGGTCGGTTCCGGCATGTCCTCGACCACGCGCCCGTCGGCGAGGAACAGCGCGCGGTCCGCGTATGCGGCGGTGCCGGGATCGTGGGTCACCATCACGATCGTCTGGCCGCTGTCGTCGACGGACCGGCGGAGGAAGTCGAGGATCTCCGCGCTGGCCCGCGAGTCGAGGTTGCCGGTCGGTTCGTCGGCGAAGATGACGTCCGGCCGGCCAGCGATCGCGCGCGCGCAGGCGACCCGCTGCTGCTGCCCGCCGGACAGTTCGCTCGGCCGGTGGTGCAGCCGGTCGCGCAGCCCGACCGTGTCGATCACCTGGTCGAGCCACTGCTGGTCCGGCGCCCGGCCGGCCAGCCGCAGCGGCAACGTGATGTTCTCCAGCGCGTTCAGCGTCGGCACCAGGTTGTACGCCTGGAACACGAAGCCGATCCGATCGCGCCGTACCGTCGTCAGCGCCTTCTCGGCCAGGCCGGTCAGCTCGGTGTCGCCGAGGAACACCCGCCCGGACGTGACCGCGTCGAGACCGGCCAGGCAGTGCATCAGCGTCGACTTGCCCGAGCCGGACGGACCCATGATCGCGGTCAGCTTGCCGCGCTCGAACGACGCCGTGACGTCATCGAGCGCGACGACCCTCGTGCCGCCCTCGCCGTAGACCTTGGTGACGCCCTCAGCCCGGACGGCGGCGGTGGCCGAACTCTCCACGCCGCCGACGCTAGCCGACCGCGCGATTGTCCGGAAGCCGACAGTCGCGCCGCTTGACGATTGACGCGAATCCGTACGGAAGCGATGAATACGTGCATCTGACGTCGCATCTCGGGAGCACCCCATGAGGAGTTCCAGCAAGCGCACAACCGTCGAGTCGGCACTCGGCTTGGCGGCCGGCCTCCTCGCCCTCGTCACAGTCGTCTGGCCGGATTGGATCGAGTTGCTCACCGGCATCGACCCGGATCACCACAACGGTTCGATCGAGTTATTCGTGGTCGTTGCCCTGTTCACGATCGCCGCGTCTCTCGGCGCCGACATCTACCGGCTGCGCCGGCTCACCGCATCGACGGCTGCACGCGGAGCGACGCGATGAGCAACGTCCAAGTCACGTTCGACAACAACCAGAACCACGCGCGCAGCGAGTCGAGTGTCGCGGTCAACCCGCACGATCACCTGCAGGTCGTCGCGGCCTCGAAGCGGTTCAACAACATTCACACCTACGACTTCACGCTGGCGACCTCGTACTCGACCGACGGTGGTCACACGTGGCATCCGTCGGCTGACTTCGCGATGCCGGGATTCACCGTGATGACCGACCCGACCCTCGCGTGGGACGACCAGGGCGCGGTCTACCTTGTCGGCCTCGCCGGTACCAACCCGCCGAACTTCGACACGATCGGCATGGTCGTCTACCGCTCGACCGACGGCGGGGCGACGTGGAGCGCGCCGCTGCCGATCCACAACAGCGCCGGCGACGACAAGCAATGGGCCGCCGGCGACACCTACACCGGCACGTCGCCGCACGTCGGCAACGTGTATGCCGTATGGGACGACAACGTCGCGAATGGCGGGCTCGCGTTCGCGCGGACGACAGATCACGGCGGGACTTGGCACGGCACGTCCGGCCAGGCCGCCGGTCACCCGATCGCGACCGGCACCGCGCTTCCGGAGATCGACGTGGCCGAGAACGGCGACGTCTACGTGGTCTCGATCGCCGGCAGCGTGATCAACCTGCAGCGGTCGACCGACGGCGGAGACTCGTTCCACTTCACCACCCAGCCGGCAACCGGTATCACCCCGATGGGGGTCGGGACACCGAGCTCCGGCGGTTGGCCGGTCCTGCCGGGCGGTAACTTCCGCGTCATCACCGACCCGACGGTGTGCGCGACGGGGAGCACGGTCGTCATCGCGTGGGCCGACTACCGGGAGGGCGCGGCGCGCATCTACTACGCCCACTCCGACGACAACGGCAACTCGTGGACCACCGGGCCATCCGGGCAGGCCTTGCTGACCCACCACATCAGCGGCAGCCTCCACCACTTCCAGCCGCAGATGACCAAGGACCCGTACGGCAACGTCGGTTGTGTGTTCTACGAGTTCGGACCGAAGCCGCAGACGAGTCTGATCGACGTGATCATCGCGCGCTCGACCGACGGCGGGCTCACGTACGACCACCACACGGTGACCGACCGGCCGTGGGATCCGACGGTGGACGCACCATGGGCGCACGGTGATCACAACGTGACGTTCATCGGTGACTACTTCGGCGTGACCGCCGACCACTACGGGTTCCGGCCGGTCTGGACCGACACCCGTACCGGCATCCAGGAGCTGTTCACCGACCTCGTCCCGTCGCGTCCGTCGCACGGCTCGCACTGGCGGGACCTCGTCGGCATCGTCGCGTACATCCTGTACGGCATCATCAGCGACGGCGGCGGCCTCGAGTGGGTCGGCGGTCACCTCAAGAAGGTGCCGCCGTGGGGTCCGCCGGACGGCTGGAGGGTCGC
>JAVEEG010000321.1 GCA_030840585.1 Frankiaceae bacterium
ATACGTGCCCCACGAGCCGGTCATGCGCAGGTGCGAGTGGATCGTCATGCCGCCGTCGAAGCGCAGGAAGAGGTGCTTGCCGTGCGCATCGACGCTCGTGACGGCGCGGCCGGCGAGCTTCTCCGGCCAGCGCTCCCCGCGCAGGCGCGGGTGCGGGTGGTCGATCTCGGGCACGAGGCCGACCACGAGCGGGCGGATGCGCCGCGCCGCAAAATGAATCGAGTCGCCCTCCGGCATGACCTTTAGCGTAGGGACCGTGGACGAGCTCGAGGGCATCGTGGGGGCGGCGCACGTCCGGCGCGACACGGTCGTGGGCGACGTCGCGGTGGCCGGTGGCGCGGCGACGCTCGTCGCGCCCGGCAGCGCCGAGGAGGTCGCCGACGTCGTCGCGTGGTGCTACGACCACGACGTCGCGATGGTGCCCGTGGGCGGGCGCAGCGGCCTCGCCGGGGGCGCGGCGGTCCTCGACCCCGACGCCGTCGCGATCGCGCTGGACCGCCTCGACGCGGTGCGCTCCTTCGAGCCCGAGCTGTGGCGCATGGAGGCCGAGGCGGGCGTCACGACGCACACCGTCGCGCGGCGCGCGCGCGAGAGCGGCCTGTACCTCCCGCCCGATCCCGGCGCGCCGGAGCAGTCGCACCTCGGCGGCATGATCGCGACGAACGCCGGCGGCCCGCACGCCTTCAAGTACGGCGTCACCGGCGACTGGGTCACGGGCGTGGAGGCCGTGCTCGCGCCGGGCGAGCTCGTGCGGCTCGGCGGGCCGGTGCGCAAGGACGTCGCGGGCTACGACCTGCGCGGGCTGCTCGTCGGCTCGGAGGGCACGCTGGGGGTCATCACCGCGGCGTGGCTGCGGCTCGTCCCGGCGCCCGAGGTCCAGCTGCCCGTCGTCGCGGCCTACCGCGGCACGCGCGCCGGCTGCGCGGCGGTCCTGCGCGTGCTCGCGGCCGGGATCCTCCCCGCGGCGATCGAGTTCCTCGACGTGCCCACGATGGACGCCGCGGGCGGCGCGTTCCCCGGGGGCCCGCTGCGCGGCTTCGTCGTCCTCGCGGAGGCCGACGGCTCGGCGGCCGAGGCCGCGCGCGTGCGCGACGAGCTGCGCGAGGCGCTGGCGGAGGGCGCGGAGCGCATCCACGCCCCGCAGCAGCTCGGCGCCGTGCGCGACCTCTGGCGCTGGCGGGAGGGCGTCTCGCTCGGGGTGACCGCCGCGCGCGGCGCGAAGCTCTCCGAGGACATCGCGGTGCCCGTCGACCGGCTCGCCGACGCCATCGAGGAGACCGTCGCGATCGGCGCGCGCCACGACCTCGACGCCTGCTCCTGGGGCCACGCCGGCGACGGCAACATCCACGCGACGTTCATGCTCGACGCCGGCGACGCCGACCAGCGCGCCCGCGCCGACGCCGCCGCGGGCGAGCTCTTCGACCTCGCGGTGGCCCTCGGCGGGACGATCAGCGGCGAGCACGGGATCGGCGTGCTGAAGGCCGGGCGGCTCGCGCAGCAGTGGGCGCCCGCGGCGGTCGCGGCGCAGCAGGCGGTCAAGGCCGCGCTGGACCCGAAGGGCCTGCTGAACCCGGGCAAGAAGGTCTGAGCTGAGTACTGTTGCCGGCGTGTCCAACGAAGTCGTACAGGCAGCTCGCTACCTCGTCGCCGGCCTGAAGACCGGCGCCCTCGACGAGACGCAGGTCGACAAGCTCGTCCGCGCGGTCGGCGCCACGCAGCGCGGCGCGACGCCGGAGGAGTCGGCGGCGGCGCTCGTCAAGCTTGCCGAGGGGCTCGAGCTCCCGGACACCGCGAACGCCGAGATCGCGGCGCGCGTGCTGGGCGCGATGATCGAGGCCGGCCACGACGCGCGCCCGGCCCGCGCGCCGATGCTCGCCTGCCTGCGCCGGATCCTGCCGCTCTCCAACGAGCTCGCCGACGTCGTGCGCCCGCAGGTCGGCGAGCCGCCGACCGGGATGAGCGAGTACGCCGCGGGCAAGTGGGTCTCACGCCGCGCGAACGAGGCGCTGCGGCGCGCCGCCGGGACGATGCCCGAGGCCTCGGAGGCCTGGGAGCGCCTGCAGGCGATCTGGCCCGGCGCGATCGCGCAGCTCTCCGTCGACCCCGAGGGGCGCGCCGAGGCCGCCGACCTCGTCGCGCTCGCCGCCGAGCTGCAGGACGTCCACGAGGCCGCCGGCTGGCTCACGGCGATGCTCAGCGTCGCCCACGAGGCGCCGTTCGTCGCGATCGAGCCCGCGACGGGCCTGGGCATCAGCGGCCGGATGAGCGGCATCGTCGACAACTTCCAGCTCAACGTCCTGCTCATGGAAGCCGTGCCCTGGACCGGCAGCCGGCGCGTCTCGCGCGGGGCGGCGGCGACGGCGCGCGGCGAGGGGCCGCAGCAGACGAAGGAGACCGTCACGGGGGTCTGGGACCTTTACGGCTACGCGGCGCTCGGGTCCGACGGCGCGCTGCCCGAGGCGCCCGCGGACGACGACGAGGTCGACGAGACGCTCATCTGGGACGAGGGCATGCCCGTGCACATCCCCGTCCTCGACGGCCACCACGTCATCCTGCTCGCCCCGACGGCCTACGAGCGCAGCTGGCGCGCGCAGCGGATGTTCGCGAACCTCCCGGCGTCGCTGGAGCCCGAGGTGCTCGGCGCCGATGCCGTCGCCGGCTGGCTCGAGCGCATCGGCGCCGCCGCGGCCGCCGTCCGCTAGGGCAGCCGGCCCCGGTAGACGCTGAACGAGAAGCCGTTGCGGCCGCCGAGCGGGCCGCCCTGGATCGTCACGAGCAGGTGCCCGCCGACCTCCGCCAGCCCGACCACGCCGGTCTTGCTGCGCGGCGCGCGCCAGCGCCGCTCGCGCCCGCCCGCGCGCAGCGCGCGGGCGTGGACCGTCGTGCCCGTCACCCAGGCGACGGCGCGGTCGCCGAGCGTCACGGAGTGCGTCGCCCGGCCGGCCTTCACGAGCGCCAGCGGGCGCCGGCCGCAGCGCTCGAGCACCCAGGCGCCCTTGCGGAGGGCGACCGAGCTGCACGGGCGGCGGCGGCTCGTGCCGGAGGCGGCGTCGAGGTCGACGCCGCGGCCGGACCGCGGCGCCGGCATGACGCGGCCCGTGCGCCAGTCGAGCATCTCGTGGTCGGCCCCGCCGTCGTGCCGGTTGCGGGCGAAGGAGATCCATCGGCGCCCGATGCCGGTGATCTGCGTGCCGTCGCTGCTCTCCAG
>JAVEEG010000054.1 GCA_030840585.1 Frankiaceae bacterium
CCGCGCGCGGTCGTGACGGTGCATCGCTCGGCCGACGGCTTCGTCCGGGTCGACGTCCGACAACAGCTCCGGCTGCCGGTCATCGGCGCGCTGCTCCCGGCCGTCACCGTGGCCGAGCACCTCGCCGTACCGGACGACTCTGTCCCCGACGGAGAAGGCAGATGAGCGGGGTACGGCGCCGGCGCGCGCGACCGGCGGGAGAGGGTGGCGCCGCAACCATCCTGGTCCTCGCCTGCGCCGCGGTCGTGGCGGCGGCCACCGCGGCGGTGGTCGAGACCGGCCTGTCGATCGCGGCCCGCCATCACCTGTCGGCGGTCGCCGACACCGCTGCACTCGCCGCGGCTGCGGTAGTGGACGCGGGTCCACGGGCAGCGTGCGCGGAGGCGGTGCGGGTGGCCCGGCACAACGGGGCCACGGTCACGCGCTGCCGCGCGATCGGGCCCGTGGTCACGGTGCAACTGAGCCTGCAACTCGGCTGGCCGCTCGCCTGGTTGGGTCCGGTCCGGCTCAATTCCCGCGCCGGTCCAGCCGAGACAAATACGGATCACCCTGGGCAAGTCGCAGCGGCGTCGTAACCTACGGGTCGAGGGGTCGTTGAGCGGAAAGACACCCTCGGGAGGGAGCTCTACCAGCATGGCCACTACGGGGACCGGCAGCACCGCCGGCGCAGGGTTCCTGCCGCCGCCGATCGCCGCCGCCTCCGGACCGTTCGGAGCCATGCTCGGCCTCGCCCTGCGCCGCCCCGGCGGCCGGCGGGCCGGGTCCTTGTTCACCGCGCTGCTCCTGCTCGCAGGCGTCGGCATGTTCGCCTTCCCGGCGATCACCGACCTCTACGGGAACCTGCAGCAGCGTCACGTCCAGGACCAGTCGTCCAGCCCGCAGTTCCAGACCGAGTACCTCGAGCACAAGATCAAGGTCGGCCAGGGCCTGACCCGGTTGATCATCAACAACGACCGCATGCACGTGAACGTCATGGTCGTCGAGGGCACGTCCCTCGCCGCGCTGCAGGCGGGCGCCGGGCATTACACCAACACACCGTTCCCCTGCGAGCAGGGCAATGTGGGCATCGCCGGTCACCGGACCACCTACGGTCGGCCGTTCAACAAGATCGAACAGATGCACACGGGTGACACCGCCGACCTGATCACGCCGTTCGCCCGCTGCACCTACCGGGTCGAACCCGGCTTCGACGGGCACTCAAACCCGTGGGTAGTTCTGCCGAAGGCCTATGAAGTGGTGGGTCAAGAGGGTGATCTGGGCACGGGGCACTGGCTCACGTTGACCAGTTGTCACCCGAAGGGCAGCGATAGCCACCGCATCGTCCTGCGGCTCAAGCTCGTGAAGGTGACGCCGCTTCCGCTCAAGACCTCCAAGGGCAAGTGATGACGACCCGACTACGACTCGCCGCGCGCCTCGCGCTGGCCATCGGTATCACCGGATCCGTGGTCGGGATGAGCATCGGCCCGGCCGCTGCGTCCGTGTCCTCGCTGAGCGTGAACCCCGGCACTTCGATCAGCACCAACACCACTGTCAGTGTCTCCGCCAGCAGCCCCAAGACCGGTGTCGTCGCGACTGGCTCGCGCACCCTCACCTTGTCGATCGCTGGGCCGGACGGCAGCAAGTACTCGTGGCCGTCGAAGTCTGTCTCGAACACTCAGGACGGCTCGATCAGCGGCAGCTTCTCGACCGTGACGCCGCCGTGGGCGAGCGGCGGCCTCGCCGCCGCGAACGGCCAGTACACAGTCGTCGCGACCGATGGTTCGTCCACCTCGAAGACGGTCAATCTGACCCTCGCCGTACCGCCGTCGGACGTGACCGGCTTCAACGGATCGGCCAGCGGATCGGTGGCGACTTTCACCTGGGCCGCCAACTCCGACAACGTTCCGGACTTCGCCGGCTACCTGATCACCAGCGGCTCCAGCTCGGTGAAGGTCGCGCCGAACTCCGGTGCGTGTGACGCCAGCAGTTGCGGCGTGAGCATCGACTACGGCTCCGCCGCGCGCGGCCAGTCCTACTCCTTCTCGATCGTCGCGCTGCGGTTGAAGGGCCCCGGTTCGACCGGCACCGTCCCGTCCGCCAACGCGGCCTCGACCAACGTGTCGTTCCCCGCTCCGCCGAGCCCCGCGCCGAGCACCAGCGACGGCTCCGGTTCGACCGATACCGGTGGAACCGCGGGCGGCGGTAGCACCGGCGGTACGACGACCGGCGGTACGAGTGACGGCACCAGTGGCAGCAACACTGGCGGCGGCACGACGACCGGCGCGGGTGGCTCCACGACCTCGGCCCGCGGTGCCCATGGGCCGGTCCTCACCGGCAAGAACCCCGGCGCCGACCTCGGCCGCTACCTGCCGACGCTGTCCGCCGGCGCGGCGCCGAACCTGCCGTCGGTAATCACCGAGATCAAGCCGATCCCGCAGGGCACCTACAAGCCCACGCTGGCTTACCCGGACCAGACGCTTACGTCGTCCTCGACGAAGAAGGTGGCCGGCAGCAGCATCGAGGCCGTGGGCAACGACATCGTGAAGGTGCTCAACCTGCGAATGCTGTGGACCTCACTCGGCGGCGCGGCGCTGCTATTGCTGGTCGCTGCACACCTGAAGGCGTGGCTCGACGGCATCGAAACCGTCGACTAGTAAGCACCGCGACTCGGTGTGTGTCGATCCGCCCCCCTCTATCGACACACAACGTCACAGTGAACGCGCGATGCACGCGTTCGGCGGCTCGCGCACCCACGACACGCCCGGACGCAGTACGACCCGCCGGCTCGGTTAGGAGCCAGCGGGTCGCGCTGAGAGATCTGCCTAGCCGCGGTGGCGGCCGCCGGTCACTGTCCGATCGGTGTCATGCGTCCGCTCCGTCGGATAGGTCGCGTCGTCCGAGACGTCGGTGGTGCGCTGGCCTTCGAGCTCTTGCTCGAGGCGCTCGTTGTGCGCGCGCAACGCCTCGGTCTCCGCGACCGACTGGCGCGAGGCCGTCCGGCGCTCGATCCGGCGCCGGCGCGCCCGGCCGATGCCACCGGTGAACATCAGCACGCCGAGGGCGAAAACGATCCCGAGGACCGCCCCGGCGATGAACAGCCCACCCAACGTCAGATGGTCGATGGGCTGGTTGAACGCGGCCGCATGCGTGATGTGGCCGTTCTGGACGACCGCATCGACGGCCATCGCGGCGCAGGCACACATGAGCAGCAGTCCGAGCAGGATCATCGGACGCACCCCTTCTAAGTCGGGCGAGTGTGACCCAGCCGACATACCCCTGCCTCGCCGACGTCACGCCTGCCCGCGGCACCCCGTACGGGCGTATCCGCGCGAGACCATGGTTCAATGCCACCCTGGCGGGTAGCGCCGCAGAAGTTTTGCTAGTGGTGAATAGCTACGTCCGGATGCCTGCTGGAGGACCGAAGTGGACCTGTCCCTGTCGACCAGGACTGAGGGTGACCGCACTGTCGTGACGGTCGGCGGCGAGATCGACGTCTACACCGCCCCGAAGTTGCGCGAGCAGCTCATCGACCTCGTGTCGAGCGGCAACTACCACCTTGTCGTCGACATGGAAAACGTCGACTTCCTGGACTCCACCGGCCTCGGCGTCCTCGTCGGCGGCCTGAAGCGGGTCCGGGCCCACGAGGGATCGCTGCGCCTGGTCTGCACCCAGGAGCGCATCCTCAAGATCTTCCGCATCACCGGGCTGACGAAGGTGTTCCCGATTCATGCCTCCGTCGACGAAGCCCTCGCCGCCACCGACTGACTGACGCATCCGGACATGCCCGTCGTCGACGTCACGTTCTCCGCCCTCCCCGCCCACGTGCGGACGGCGCGGCTGGTTGCGCTCGCCGTCGCCCGGCGGGCGGGGGTCAACGAGGACCTGCTCGACGAGGTACGGCTCGCCGTCGGCGAGGCCTGCTCGCGCGCCGTCGGTCTTAACGGCGACCACTCGCCCGGCTCCGCCGTACGGATGACGCTGTCCGACGAGCAGTCCAAGTTCACCGTCGAGGTCGTCGACGTAGGCCCGCTCGAGGCCGGTAGCGCCGAACCCGACCTGGACGCGCTCAATCCCGACGAGCTGTCCGCGCCCGCCGACAGCGCGGACGTCATGCCTGACCTGCCGCCCGGATTCGGTCTCGCCGTGATCAGCGGCCTGGTCGAGGAGTTCAGCGTCAGCAGCCAAGGTGACGGCACCCACGTACGGATGAGCTGGCCGGCGACCGGCGGCGTCGGCGCGGTCGAGGTATAGCGCCACTGGCGGCGGGCGATCTTCGCCGAACTCCTAACCGCTACACTCCATCTCCGGCCGGGGCGGGACTTCACCTGTCAGCCCCGCAATACGACGCTCGCATGCCCTGACCGGGAGGACACCGATGTCCCCGCACGTACTCGTCGCCGACGCCACGCACGTCCACGGGGGTGACTACGGCATCCTCGTCGTGGTCGCCGTCGTCGCCGCGTTCGCCCTGGCGGTCGCCGCGTTCTTCGCCCGCGAGGTGCTCGCCGCCGACCAGGGCTCGGTGAAGATGCAGGACATCGCCCGCGCGGTCCAGGAGGGTGCGGCGGCCTACCTACGGCGGCAGTTCACCACCCTGGCGCCGTTCGCCGTGGTGATTTTCGCGCTGCTGTTCATCCTCCCGGCCGAGACCACCGGCGCCCGGGTCGGCCGCTCGCTGTTCTTCCTGATCGGCGCGCTGTTCTCCGGCATCGTCGGCTTCGTCGGCATGACCCTCGCGACCCGGGCGAACGTCCGGATGGCCGCCGCCGCCCAAGCCGCCGGCGCGCGCCCGGCGATGCGGGTCGCTTTCCGCTCCGGCGGTGTCGTCGGCATGCTCACGGTCGGCCTCGGCCTGCTCGGCGCCAGCGTCGTCACGCTCATGTTCAACGAGCACGCGCCACAGGTGCTCGAAGGCTTCGGCTTCGGCGCCGCGCTGCTCGCGATGTTCATGCGTGTCGGCGGCGGCATCTTCACCAAGGCCGCGGACGTCGGCGCCGACCTCGTCGGCAAGGTCGAGCAGGGCATCCCCGAAGACGACCCGCGCAACGCCGCGACGATCGCCGACAACGTCGGTGACAACGTCGGCGACTGCGCCGGTATGGCCGCCGACCTGTTCGAGTCCTACGCCGTGACCCTCGTCGCCTCGCTGATCCTCGGCAAGGTCGCGTTCGGCATGCAGGGCCTGGTCTTCCCGCTCATCATCCCGGCGGTCGGCGTCATCACCGCCATCCTCGGCGTCATCGTCACCGCCCCGCGCGACGGCGACCGCTCCGGCCTGACCGCGATCAACCGCGGCTTTTTCATCTCCGCGATCGTCTCCGCGATCCTCGTGCTGATCGTGGCGTTCACCTACCTGCCGTCGTCGTTCGCCAAGCTCACCGGCGCGACCCGCGAGGTCACCCAGCTCGACGGCAACCCGCGGGTGACCGCGTTCCTCGCCGTACTCGTCGGGCTCGTCCTCGCCAGCGCGATCCAGATGCTCACCGGTTACTTCACCGAGACCGATCGCAAGCCCGTACAGGAGATCGGCCGGGCCTCACTCACCGGTCCGGCCACCGTGATCCTCGGTGGCATCTCCGTCGGCTTGGAGTCCGCGGTCTACTCGGCAGTGCTCATCGGCGGCGCGGTCTACATCGCGTTCTTGCTCGGCCACGGCGTCACGGTGCTCGCGCTGTTCGCGGTCGCGCTCGCCGGCACCGGCCTGTTGACCACCGTCGGCGTGATCGTCGCGATGGACACCTTCGGCCCGATCTCCGACAACGCGCAGGGCATCGCGGAGATGTCCGGTGACATCGACGCGGAAGGCGCCCTCGTACTGACCGCACTCGACGCAGTCGGTAACACCACCAAGGCCATCACCAAGGGCATCGCGATCGCGACCGCCGTACTCGCCGCGACCGCGCTGTTCGGATCGTTCGCGACCGACGTCGGCGCGGAGAAGCTGAAGCAGAGCTCCGGCTTCGTGTTCGCGTTGTCGGTGAACAAGCCGAACGTGTTGTTCGGCCTCATCCTCGGCGCGTCGGTCGTGTTCCTGTTCTCCGGTCTCGCCATCAACGCGGTCGCCCGCGCGGCCGGCCGGGTGGTGCTCGAAGTGCGCGACCAGTTCCGCAACAACCCCGGGATCATGGACGGCACCGTGCGGCCGGACTACGCCCGCGTCGTCGACATCTGCACGAAGGACTCGCTGCGCGAGCTCGCGACGCCGGGTCTGCTCGCGGTGCTCGCGCCGATCGCGACCGGGTTCTGGCTCGGCTGGGAGCCGCTCGGCGCGTACCTCGCCGGTGCGATCGCGGCCGGTGTGCTGATGGCCATCTTCCTGGCCAACTCCGGTGGCGCGTGGGACAACGCGAAGAAGCTGGTCGAGGACGGCAACTACGGCGGCAAGGGCTCCGACGCGCACGCCGCGACGGTGATCGGCGACACGGTCGGCGACCCGTTCAAGGACACCGCTGGCCCGGCGCTCAACCCGCTGATCAAGGTGATGAACCTCGTCGCGCTGCTGATCGCCCCGACCGTCGTGAAGTACGGCGTGCACGGCCAGCACGAGAACACCGCGGTCCGGGTCATCGTCGGCGTACTGGCGCTCGGCCTCATCATCGCCGCGGTCGTGACGAGCAAGCGGCGGACCGTCGACATGGGCTACACCGCGCCACCGGTGGAGACCTCGTCCGCGCCGTAACGAGCGCGGGGAGTGGCGCGCGTAGTGTCGGTCGGCGATGAGCCAGATGTCGCTGTTCTCGGCGGCCGCGCGCGAGCCGCGGGTCGCCGACCTCGACGGTCTGCTCGCCGGCCCCGGCCAGGTCGTCCGACGCGGCGCCACCGCGCGGATCTCCGTCGTCGTCACCGACGAGTGGCGGGTCGAGGCGCTGACGACTGAGATGGCCGGCATCGGGATCACCGCCGAGCACGACGCCGCCGAGCCGGGGAGTACGACGGTCCGCACGCCCTGGCTGGACGAGCTGCGCCACGTCGCGGACGCCTGGACCGCCGGCGCGGTCAAGCGGCCGCCGGCCGACTGGTCCCTCGACGGGGCCCGGCTGCGCTGGTGGTGCCTCGCCGCAGGCTCGGGCCAGCCGGGGCTGTATAGCCTTGCGCTCGGCGTGAGCGACCAACCGGCCTGGCAACTCATCGGGGCCGCGCTGGCTGCGAGCGGCGTACCCGGTGTGCTCGTCGGCCCGCGCGCGGACGGACCGGCGTACCGGATCGTCGGGCAACGGCGGCTGGCCCGGCTTCGCGAACTGGTCGGAGATCCGCCGGACGGCGTGCCGGACGCCGCATGGCCCACACTGATCTCCCGATGAACACGGGCGACGGAGAGCGAGACGACGTGGCAGGGGCGAGTACGACGCAGGCCGACGGCGACACCATCCGCCGGCTTGTCATCGTCGAGTCGCCGGCGAAGGCGCGCACGATCGCCGGGTACCTCGGGCCGGGTTACGTCGTCGAGTCCTCGATCGGGCACATCCGCGACCTACCGAAGAGCAGCGCGGAGATCCCGGCGGAGATGAAGAAGGAGCCGTGGGCCCGGCTCGGCGTCGATGTCGACCACGGCTTCGAGCCGCTGTACGTCGTCAACCCGGACAAGAAGCAACAGGTCGCGAAGCTCAAGGCGGCGATGCGCGACGCGGACGAGTTGCTGCTCGCCACCGATGAGGACCGCGAGGGCGAGGCGATCGCCTGGCACCTGCTCGAGGTACTGAAGCCGCGGATCCCCGTGCGCCGGATGGTGTTCCACGAGATCACCCCGCAGGCGATCCGGGCCGCGGTCGAGTCGCCGCGGGAGATCAACCGCTTCCTCGTCGACGCGCAGGAGACCCGCCGCATCCTCGACCGGCTCTACGGCTACGAGGTCTCGCCGGTGCTGTGGAAGAAGGTCATGCCGCGGCTGTCCGCGGGCCGGGTGCAGTCGGTCGCGACCCGGTTGCTGGTCGAGCGCGAGCGGGCCCGGATGCGCTTCCGCAGCGCCGACTACTGGGACCTCGAGGCGACCTTTGACACCGGCACGACGAACGACAGTGAGCCACACGCGTTCACCGCGACGCTCGCCAGCCTTGACGGCAAGCGGGTCGCGACCGGTCGCGACTTCTCCGAGATCGGTGAGCTCACCGCCGATGTCGTCCGGCTCGATGGCGACGCGGCCGGCGCACTCGCGGCCCGGCTCGGCGACAGTTCGTTCACCGTGCGATCGGTCGAGGAGCGGCCGTACCGCCGGTCGCCGTACCCGCCGTTCATGACCAGCACGCTGCAACAAGAGGGCAGCCGCAAGCTGCGCTTCCCGGCCAGCGTGACGATGCGGCTCGCGCAACGGTTGTACGAGAACGGCTACATCACCTATATGCGAACCGACTCGACCACGCTGTCGGACACCGCGCTGAACGCGGCGCGGGCGCAGGCGCGCGAGCTGTACGGCGAGGCGTACGTGCCGGCGCAGCCGCGGCGCTACGAGCGCAAGGTGAAGAACGCGCAGGAGGCGCACGAGGCGATCCGCCCGGCGGGCGACCGGTTCCGGACGCCCAACGAAGTGCGCAACGAGGTGAGCGGCGACGAGTTCCGGCTCTACGAACTCATCTGGCAGCGCACGGTCGCGTCGCAGATGGCCGACGCGACCGGCCAGTCGGTGAGCGTGCGCGTGGCCGGCACCAGCACCGCCGGTGAAGATGCCGAGTTCGCCGCGAGCGGCAAGACGATCACGTTCCCCGGCTTCCTGCGCGCGTACGTCGAGGAGAGCGACGACGAGTCGACCGAGCGCGAGGATCGCGAACGCCGGCTGCCGGTGTTGGCCCAGGAGCAGTCGCTAACCGCGGCGGGGATCGAGCCGCAGGCGCACGCGACCAACCCGCCCGCCCGCTACACCGAGGCGAGCTTGGTCAAGGCGCTCGAAGAACTCGGCATCGGCCGGCCGTCGACGTACGCGTCGATCCTGTCGACGATCCAGGACCGCGGTTACGTGTTCAAACGCGGTACGGCGCTGGTCCCGTCGTTCACCGCGTTCGCGGTCGTCGGG
>JAVEEG010000062.1 GCA_030840585.1 Frankiaceae bacterium
GCGACCCGGGCGCAGGCGAACATCGAGGTGAACATGTGCGCGGGCACCTCGGCGAAGTCGAGCACGACCGCGGACCAGAACTCGACGTTCGTCGCGAGCACGCGGTCGGGGTAACGCTCCTTGAGCTCGGCGAGCGCGGCGTTCTCCAACGCCTCCGCGACCGCGACCCGAGGCGCGTTGAGCTCCTTCGCCGTACGACGAAGTACTCGGGCCCGCGGGTCCTCGGCGCGGTAGACGCGGTGGCCGAAGCCCATGAGGCGCTGCTTGGAGTCGAGCAGCCGCTTGACGTAGGTACGCGCGTCGTCTTCCTGCGCGACCTCGTCGAGCATCTTCAGCACCCGCGACGGCGCGCCGCCGTGCAGCGGGCCGGACAGTGCGCCGACCGCGCCGGACAGGCACGCGGCCGCGTCGGCGCCGGTTGAGGCGATGACCCGCGCGGTGAAGGTCGAGGCGTTCATGCCGTGCTCGGCGGCGGAGACGAAGTAGGCGTCGACGGCCTTGACGTGCTTGGGATCCGGCTCGCCGCGCCAGCGGACCATGAACCGCTCGACGATCGTGTCGCACTCATCGATCCGCTTCTGCGGAACCATCGGCTGGCCGAGGCCGCGGGCGGCCTGCGCGACGAACGACATCGCGGTGACCGAGCAGCGGGCGAGGTCGTCACGGGCCTGCGCGTCATCGATGTCGAGCAGCTGCTCGAGACCCCACGCGGGCGCCAGCGTGGCCAGCGCGCTCTGCACGTCGACCCGGATGTCGCCGGAGTGCACCGGGACCGGGAACGGCTCGGCCGGTGGCAGCCCGGGCGCGAACTTCCCGTCGACCAAAAGGCCCCAGACGTTGCCGTAGGAGACCCGGCCGACGAGGTCCTCGATGTCGACGCCGCGGTAGCGCAGCGCGGAGCCTTCCTTGTCCGGCTCGGCGATCTCGGTCTCGAAGGCGACAACGCCTTCCAGACCGGGCTTGAAGACAGTCTCGTCCGCCATACCGGGCGCTCCTCTTGGATGAGTGACGTGCAGGTGTTCTTGCCCTCCATTGTCGCCTGAGTAGGCGCTGCTGAGAAAGTCGGGGGATGGACTCGGTCGACCTGGCCCGGCTGCGGCGCGAGTACTCCGCCGCCGGACTGGCCGAGTCGGACCTTCCCGCGTCGCCGTTGGAGCTGTGGCGGCGGTGGCTCGACGACGCCGTGGTGGCCGAGCTGGCCGAGGCCAACGCGATGGTGCTCTCGACGGTCGACGCCGACGGCGCGCCGAGCAGCCGGCTCGTGTTGTGCAAGGGCGCCGACGACGACGGCTTCGTCTTCTTCACCAATTACGGATCCCGCAAGGCGCGCGCTTTGGTTGCTTCACCCCGGGTCGCGCTGCTGTTTCCCTGGCACTCGCTCGGCCGGCAGGTACGGATCGAAGGCACCGCGGCGAAGACGTCGTACGACGAGTCGGCGGCGTACTTCGCGTCCCGGCCGCGCGGCGCGCAGTTGTCGGCGGCGGCGAGCCGGCAGTCCACTGTTGTGGGTTCGCGGGCCGAACTCGAGGCGGCGGTGTCGGCGGTCGCGGCTTCGGTCGGCGATGGTGAGGTGCCGTTGCCGGACGACTGGGGTGGCTTCCGGGTGGTGCCGTCCGTGGTCGAGTTCTGGCAGGGACGGGCGGACCGGTTGCACGACCGGTTGGTCTATCGACGTACTGAATCCTCGGCTTGGTTGGTGGAGCGGCTAGCTCCGTGACGGTTGAAGAACCTTCCGTCCCGGCGACGGCGTCGCGCTGGCGACGGATCGCGGCGGACGTCACGCCGCTGCGCGAGAGCCGCGACTACGGGCGCTGGTGGTTCGGCTATTCGGTGTCGTTCACCGGAACCCAGCTGACCCAGTTCGCGATCCCGTTGCAGGTGTACGTGCTGACGAAGTCGTCGTTCGACGTCGGGCTCGTCGGGTTGGTCGTGCTGGTGCCGCTGGTGACGATGGGGCTGTTCGGCGGCGCGATCGCGGACGCCGTCGACCGGCGGCGGCTGACGTTGATGACGAGCTGCGCGTTGATGGTGCTGTCGGTCGTGCTGACCGTGCAGGCGGCGCTTGGCTCGCACCGGTTGTGGCCGCTGTATCTCATCGCTGGCGTGCAGGGTGCGTTCTCCGCGATCGACTCGTCCGCACGCGGTGCGATCCTGCCGCGGCTGGTACGGCGCGAGTTGCTGCCGGCCGCGAATGCGTTGGGACAGTTGGGTTTCAACACCGGGTTGTCGTTGGGGCCGCTGCTCGGTGGGCTATTCGTCAGCACACTCGGATTCGCGTGGGCGTACGGCTTCGACACGGTGTCCTTTGTTGCTGTGCTTTACGCCGTGTGGCGGTTGCCGCCGATGCCACCGGAGGGTGGCGGGTCGCGGGCGGGCTTCGCGTCGGTGTTGGAGGGGCTGCGTTTCCTCGGGCCGCGCAAGAACCTGCTGATGACATTCCTCGTCGACATCAACGCGATGGTGTTCGGGATGCCGCGGGCGTTGTTCCCGGCGATTGCGGCGGACTGGTTCCACGGTGGTGCCGGCACGGTCGGGCTGCTCGCGGCGGCGCCGCCGATCGGTGCGTTGCTCGGCGCGGCGACGTCCGGCTGGGCCGGGCAGGTACGGCGCCAAGGGCTCGCGGTGCTCGTGTCGGTCGCAGTCTGGGGTGGTTCGATCGGACTGTTCGGATTCACCCGATCGTTGTGGTTGGCGTTGCTGTTGCTGGCGATCGCCGGTGCGGCGGACATGGTGAGCGCGATCTTCCGGAACACGATCCTGCAGGTGTCGACTCCGGATGCGTTGCGCGGCCGGCTGCAAGGCGTGTTCATCGTGGTGGTCACCGGCGGGCCCCGGCTCGGCGATGTCGAAGCCGGATCTGTCGCGGCGGCCTTCGGCTCGCAGGTGTCGGTGGTCTCCGGTGGGTTGGCCTGCGTGGCCGGGGTCGCGTTGCTGGCGACGATGTTCCCAACCTTCGCCAAGTACGACGCCACAGACCCCGCGCCGTAGCCAAGCCACCGGTCAATGTGATTTGACCGCGATAGAACCCCGTGATTTCCCATCGTCAAGGAGTACGACGCCGGTTGGCCAGCTCGACCCTCGCAACCGGAGATAGCACTGGGTGAACTCGGTAATGACCGCCGGGCCTTGGTTGCGGATGCGGGTTGGGGCGTTGTGCAGGACTGTGAAGCCGGCGGCCGTGAGTGCGTCGTGGCGTCGTTGCATGTCCTCGAACAGGTCTTGCCGGCGGTGCGCGATCGCTCCGTTCGTCTCGTGGATCAACGGCACATCCGGCGCGACGGCGTCGGGCCGGATCCGGGAACCGTCCGGCAGGCGCAGCAGCGGGTTGTACATAAGTTGCGGCAGACCCGGCGCCGTCTCGGCCAGGGTCGCGAAGTCAGCTTCGGCGGTCGAACGGACGCCGGTGCCGAGCTGGTCGACGGCCAGTCGTGCAATGGCACCGTTGTGCCATGGCCCGGAGCTGTTTGCGGCTCGCAGTTCGTCGATGCTGACGATGCCGCGCTGCACCGCGTCGCTCATGACCGCGAGCGTCATCCGCGGTGATCGGAGGGTTCGGGTCGCCGCAATCACAGCAGCCGCCGGCTCGACGTACCGCAAGAAGGCGGTGGTCCGCACACCGAATGGACGTGACGTACGGCGCACGACGAGCCAGCGGATGCTGCGGAGCTGGCTCACCGCCGGAACGGCGACGTGCACCAGTTCGTCATCGGGTCGAAGCGCCTTCAGCCCGTAGAAGTGGCAGGCGTCGATCCCGTCGATCGCCGAATCGGGCCCGGCGTAGAGCAATCCCGCCATTAGCCGCTGCCGGCGTGCGGGTTCGCCTCTGTGCGTCAGGTACACCGACGGCAACAGCGTGCGCCACTTGGTGCTCAGCCGATAGGCGAGCGCGTCCGGCGTGAGGCCGGCCGCGAGGGCTTGCTGCCGGTGCACGACAAAGTCCTGCGCGGCGAGAACATGCTGGAAGAAAGGATCGACTGTGCACGTACGAGGCATAGCTACGAGCGTTGTGGCCCTCGGGACACACGTTGGCCTCGCGGAGCAATGTGTGGACGTCGGTGACGATGTGGATTGGCGGGGTTCTATCGCGGTCAGCCCGCGATGATCTTG
>JAVEEG010000330.1 GCA_030840585.1 Frankiaceae bacterium
TCCCCACCGGCCCGTCGTGGCCGAAGAAGAAGCTGAGCCTCATCGCCGGCGTGCTCGCCGGCCTGATCCTCGGGATCGGCAGCGCGTTCGCGCTCCAGGTGCTCGACCCGCGCCTGCGCCGCGAGGAGCAGCTGCGCGCGCTCTACGGCCTGCCGATCCTCGGCCGGATCCCGCGCGAGTCGAATCGCCGCCAGCAGCGTGCTCTCGCCCCCGAGCGGCTCGCGCCGTCCACGCTCGAGTCCTACCGCACGCTCCGCGCCACGCTGGCGGCTTCGCGCGGCAGCAGGGGCAGCGGCGCCCCGGCCGTTCTCGTCACCAGCCCGTCGCCGTCGGAGGGCAAGTCGACCACCGCGATCAACCTCGCGTCGTCGCTGGCGCTCGCCGGCAACAGCGTGATCCTGATCGAGGCCGACCTCCGCCGTCCGTCGATCGGCGACGCCCTCGAGGTCAGCTCCGAGCACGGCACCGGCAGCGTGCTGCTCGGCATGGCGAGCTTCCAGGACGCGCTGGTGGAGACCAAGGCCTACGGCCGCTACCTTCGCCTGCTGCTCGCCGACAAGAGCGGCGCGGCCAGCGGCTTCATGGCCGACCAGCTCTTCCTCCCGGCCGCCCAGAACCTCGTGCAGGAGGCCAAGCAGCTCGCCGACTACGTGATCGTGGACTCGCCGCCGCTCAGCGAGGTCATCGACGCCCTGCCGCTCGCGCAGCAGGTCGACGAGGTGCTCGTGGTCGTCCGCCTCGGCCGCACCCAGCTCACCAAGCTCGCGAACCTCGCCGAGCTCCTCGCGCGGCACAAGATCGAGCCCGTCGGCTTCGCGGTCGTCGGCGTGCCGTCCACGGGCGACGGCTACTACTACACGCCGACCTCCACGCCGGGCGAGCGCGGCCGCTCGCGAGCGGCGCAGCGCGCCTAGGGCGGCTTGGGTTCGATGGCGGCGCGGGTCGAGCTCCGCGAGCGCCTCCTGCAGCTGGCGCTCGCGGGCGTGGCCGTGGTCCTTGGCCTCGGGGCGGGGGTCGACCCGCGGATCGCCGTGGCCGCCGCGATCGGGCTGGCGTTCGTCGCGCTGGTCATGGCGGACCTCACGATCGGTCTCTGCCTGTTCGCGGTCATCGCGTTCCTCGACGTCCTGCCCGCGCTGGGAGGCTCGCTCGTCAGCTTCTCGAAGATCGTCGGCTTCCTGCTGGCGATCTCGTGGCTGGCCAAGGTGTCGTCCACCGAGGAGGACTCGCGCAAGGACTTCCTGGCCGCCCACCCGACGTTCACGTACGTGCTCGCGCTGTTCATCGGCTGGGTGGCGCTCAGCCTCACGTGGGGCGAGGCGGCCGGCGAGGGCACCACGCCGCTCATGCGCTACGCGCTCAACATGATCCTGTTCCTGATCGTCTACACCGCGGTCCGCACGTCCAAGCAGGCGATCTGGGTGCTCGGCGCGTACGTGCTCGGCGCGTCGCTCGCGGCGGGGTACGGCGTGCTCAACCCGCCCCAGAACGTCGCCTACTACGAGGTCTCGCGCGTGTCCGGCACGATCGGCGACCCGAACGAGCTCGCGTCCGCGCTGGTGGGAGGCACGGTGCTCGCGCTCGCGCTCGCGCTGGTCCTCAGGCGCGCTCCGCTGCTGCGCCTCCTCGCCTTCGGGGCGTCGGCGCTGTGCCTTGCCGGGATCTTCCTCACGCTGTCGCGCGGCGGTCTCGTGGCGCTGCTGTTCGCGCTCGCCGCGGCCATCGTCATCGGGGGGCGCTGGCGCATCATGGCCGTCGCGCTGGCGGCGGTGATCGGGCTAAGCGGCTACCTCTACTTCGTCTACTTCGCGAGCCCGGACGCGGCCAACCGGATCACCATGGTGCAGGGCGGTACGGGGCGCACCGATATCTGGAAGGTCGGCTGGCGGATGGTCCAGGCGCACCCGGTGCGCGGCGTCGGCGCCGGCAACTTCCAGACGAGCTCGATCCACTACCTGCTCCAGCCGGGATCGATCGAGCGCGACGAGTTCATCGTCGACACGCCCAAGGTCGCGCACAACACCTACCTCCAGGTGCTCGCCGAGCTCGGCATCGTGGGTGCCGCGCTGTTCCTGGCGATCATCGGCTTCTCGCTCCTCTGCACGCTGAAGGCGGCGCGGATCTTCGAGCGGCTGGGCGACACCACGCTCGAGGTGCTGTCGCGGGCGCTGCTCGTGGCCCTGTTCGGCGTCCTCGCCGCGGACTTCTTCATCTCGCAGGAGTTCTCGAAGCAGCTATGGCTCCTGATCGGGCTCGGCCCGGCGTTCCTGGGAATCGCCAACAGCGCGCGCGGCGACCACGCGCCGGAAGTCGCTCAGTAGTCGGTGTGCGTCACGTAGTCGGCCGCGCCGTCGTGTGAGATCACGCGCGCCGGGACCCCCACCACGACCGCGTTGTCCGGCACGTCCTTCGTGTCGACGGAGTTGGCACCGATGGCGACGTTGTCGCCGACCGTGACGGCGCCGACGATCTTCGCGCCCGGGCCGACGTAGACGCCGTCGCCGATGACCGGCGCGCCCCGCCGGGATCCGCGGTTGGCGATGCCGAGCGTGACGCCCTGGCTGAGGTTGCAGTTGCGTCCGATCACCGCACGGTGGCTGACGACGATGGCGCCGAAGTGGCCGATGTAGAGGCCCTCGCCGACCTGTGTCTCGAACGGGATGGTGATCCCGTAGCGGTACTCGTAGCGGCGCAGGAGGAGCTGCGCGAGGGCGCGGACGGCGGCGCCCGGCCAGCGCTCCGTGACGTAGCGGCAGCCGCGCATCGCGAACGTGTAGCGGTACCCCGGGAGCATGACCAGCGCCCGCGCGAGCGTGCGCGCGTCCGAGCGCCCGACGTAGCGGTGGAGGTCGGCGCGCCAGACGCGCTGCAGCTCGCCGAAGGTCATCGGCGGTCGAACGTATCAGCCTCGCGCGCGGAGCCAGCGGCGAAGCCGCGGCGGCGCGTGCAGGGCCGCGCGTGCGGCGCCTCGGGCGAGCCTGCCGGTCGCGCCGCGTGCGAAGACCACCGTCTCGAGCCCCGGATCCGCCGTTGCGAAGCGGTCCTTGTACGCCTCGCCTCCGAGCAGCAGCCGGTACTCGCTCACACCGTCGTCGAGCGCCTCGCGGATCGTGTGCGCCATCAGGACGAAGCCGACGGCCTCGCGCTCGAGCGCCGGGTCGCGGCCGGCCTGGTAGTACCACTCGGCCCCGCCGAAGCGGTAGCCGAGCCACGCGGCCGCCGGGCGGCCGTCGACGTCGAGGGTCCAGAGCCTGAGCCAGCCGCGCTCGAGCGCGGCGGCCGCGAAATCGCGGGGGAGCTCCTCGCGCGGCGGGACGAACGAGCGCGACTCGTCGCCCCAGCGCTCGCGGTGGAGCCGCACGAGGGCGTCGTAGTCGGCGTCGAGCTGCTCGCGATCCTGCGTCAGCCGGTAGGCGATCTCGTGGCGACGGCCGAGCTTGCGCTCGCGCCCCCGCACCTGGTCGCGGAAGTTCTTCGACCGCGAGGCGAGGTACGCCTCCCAGTCACGGCCCTCCGCGTCGAGGACCGGGCTCGGCTCCGTGCGCAGCGGCTCCTCGCCGAGCAGCTCGGTCCAGCCTGCCTCGCCGGGCAGCCGGTCGGCCACGGCCAGCTGCCACCCGGCCAACCCGTCGTCGAGCGCCTCGCGGAGCGCCGCCGCCGCGCGCGCGCGATCCTCCGGCGCGCAGATCGGTGCCAGGCGGTCGGCGGGGCCGTGACCGACGAAGCGGAGCGTGCGCGGGCGGCTCCGCGCGAGGTAGAACGGCAGGATCGCCACGGTCGCGCCCGCGTCGTCGCGGACGGCCACCAGGTGGAGCGGGCGACCGCCGCCGATATGGCGCCACCAGACGTCCGCCCACTCCCAGGTCGAGAAGAGGTTGCCGGACGCGTCGCCCAGTCGCGACCAGTCCTCGCGCAGGCTCGCCAGGTCGTCGACCACGTCGAGCCTCACCGGCCCGCCTCCTCGACAAGCTGCTCGTACATTCGCTCGAGCCGCCGCACCACCACGTCGAGGTCGAACTCGGCCCGCCGCCGCTCGCGCGCCCGCCCGCCCATCGCCCGCCGCCGC